>JAIVJP010000307.1:0-1681 GCA_020199975.1 Acidobacteriota bacterium | reverse complement strand
GTACGACACCAATCCGCTCGATCCGGATTATGTGAGACAAACGGAAGAGGTGTGGATTGCAGACGACAGTGGGTCGGGTACGCGGGAAGTGAAAGGAGCTACCCGTGAAGTGGGTTCATCCTCAAACGACAGCGCGCGGAGTAACATCTATTCCGAGGCGCCTACTAGAACTTTCGATACGCCAGTGGATTCTCCTTATCCTTCAGTATTTGTGCCCCCAACTTATTCACCGCCGACGCCGTACCAACAGTCTCCCTATCGACCACCGCAAGTTAATTTGAAGCCCACCTCGCGCCCTGTGGCCGGGATAGGATTACCTGAAAATTGGGCGGTGATTTTGCCCTATGCACCTTTTTACATTGGTGTGGTTGCGTCTCTGGTTGAGTTATTCCTGGTGCCCAGAAAGGAATTGAAAGTTCGGTTTCACGCCGCTCAAGGGTTGGCTCTGCACATCGCCATCCTGGTGGTCCAAACGCTTTTTGGCGTTGTTGGAGCTATAACCGACAGCTCGATAGGTGGAAACTTGTTCAAGTTTGCCGCCACTATCTTCCTGGTTATTTCGATGATTCGCGTGTGGAAAGGTGAGCCCCATCGCATCCCTCCTATTAGCGAGCCCGCCCAGTGGCTCAACGAGCGCATTGAGCCTCGGAACAAGAGTTAGTTAGTACACCGCTTGGCACCCCCATTGCTAGTATCAACGTCAGAACCTGCAAACCATTAGGCTTTACAGGCTCTGACGTGAAATCGTTCTCGGGTCGTGTACCAATGTTGCGATTTGGTGCACTTGGATTGTGTGTTTAGTCACCTTACTTGGCTTTGCGAGCGAGTAAACCAGGCCCGAGATTAATTCATCAAACGCTTCGGGGCCAATCCCGCCTCTCCCTACGGCCAAAGCAGGGTTAAGATGAAACGATGAGTTTCAAGATGGAGGGAGAAAATGATTAGAAACAATTACCAAAGAACACGGATGTTGATCACGTGGTTTGCAGTATCCACGATCTTCTTGATGCCGGTGTCTGTGTTTCCACAGACCAAGCTCACGCTACACAGTAACAAGTATAGTGTTCAAGATGACATTAAGCTGGGCCGGCAGGCGGCCGCCGAGGCTGAACAGCAGTTCCCATTACTGAATGATGGCGAGGTTTCAAGCTACGTCGAGCGAGTTGGCAATCGTTTAGAAGCTGCCATCCCTTCTGAGTTTCGGCATCCAGGATTTCAATACACTGTTCGGGTTATTAATGCGCGCGATATAAACGCCTTTGCACTTCCTGGTGGTCCCATGTATGTCAATCGGGGCATGATCGAAGCAGCCCGTCGCGAAGGCGAGATGGCCGGCGTCATGGCCCATGAGATAAGCCACGTGGCTTTACGCCATGGTACAGCACAAGCGACCAAGGGTCAGAAGTATGGTCTGCTCGCGGGGATTCTGGGAATTGGTGGACAGATTCTTGGTGGCCCAGCGGGCGCCGCAGCACAGATTGCGGGGCAAGGCGTAGGCGTTTATTTCCTAAAGTTCAGCAGGGAATACGAAACCGAGGCCGACATTCTGGGCTCCCAGATCATGGCCCGAGCGGGTTATGACCCACGCGACCTGGCGGCCATGTTTCAGACTATAGAGCGGCAGGGCGGCGGGAGCAGTGGAGGGTTTTTAAGCAGCCACCCAAGTCCCCAGAATCGGTAC
>JAIVJP010000249.1 GCA_020199975.1 Acidobacteriota bacterium | reverse complement strand
CACGTGGTTGGGCGGGTCGGCGTAAGGGGTGTGGCGCACGCTCCACTGCACATTAGGGATGGCTGTTTTTCCCGCGCCGACCAGTTCTATCCGAGCAGAGCGGAAGAACGGCATGGGGAAGTAGCACGCCAGCCGGACGCGCTCCGCGTCATAGCGGACATGAATCGGAAACCCTTTGACGAGATACTCGCGTCCGTCCCTGTTATAAAGTGTGCCGGTGCCGTAGAAAAGCGCGACCGGGACATCGACGGAAGGGGACGAGCGATCATCCCACGTGATGCGCAACCTCACGCGCGAGAACTCAACAGCTTTCTCCTTCGGTACAGACATTTCGAGGGCGCGTATCATCGAAGGCGCTTGGTTAGTCTTGAGCAAGGTCACAGCGCCATGCCGAGGCACATCCACTTCTCCGGATTCTTGACGAACTCTTTTCTTCCTACCTTCTTCAGTACCGGGCTGCGGAACGAGATCGGTGCCCGCCCGATTAATCAGCGCCAGCACACTCTTATCCGGCGGAGTCTTTCCATCCCAGGCGCGGATGGGCCGCGAGAGATTCGCCCCACCCGCGTACTGGTGATAGATGTAATAACCTGTCCCGTAACGGGTGCGCGAGTAGGCCATGCGGAAAGAGCGCTCGAACGGAATCGGCACCCACATCAGATCGGCCCCCTTGGTGATGTCCCAAGTCCAAGTAAGCGGGTTGGGAAAGAGATGTTCCGGCATGAAGACGGAACCCGGCACAGGTTTAGTCGGATCGGCGCTGGATGTTTCCTGAACGATGTGATCGGTGCCATCGACGACATAATGCCAGGGGCTGCCATGCCAATGGTTGTAGCGGGCGAAAAGGAGAACGCCCGGACCTTCGACATCCAATGTCACGTTGAAGTCATCGGCCAGTTGGTAAAGGAAGTGGCTGGCATCGACTCCCTCGTTGCCGCCGGCGCGATCATACGTGCTACGCATGTAAGCGCGGGCGCCGATGCGTTGATAGGGCCACCGCTCCCACATCAGATATGAGTCGAGACCGACCGGGATCACGGGCGGCACAGCAGGCGAGGCGCGCGAAGAGAGAAAAGAGAGAATGGTGAACACTGCGAGAAGCGCAGCGCGCCAAGCAGTAAACTTGCACCACATCTTTACCTCCTGAGTCATTCCACGTTGATAGCATCGCCCTCAACGCTCGCTCGGCAACTCGTCAGTCTTTTCCCGTCAGGCCCTGTCGCCGAGGCGACAACGACATCCTTCCATCCGCCCGCGTTCCGTAAAGTTATCTTCCTCGCGCGCGTCTCGCCGTAATTGACCTCCAGCTTCGCGGCGAGCGATGTGGCGTTCGTGCGTTGGCTGTAGCTTCCCCATCCCGTGCCTGTCGCGAAGAAGCACCGGAAATTGTCGGCGTTTAACTTCGGCGCGAAGGTGAGATGTCGTTCGGAGGCCGAGTAGTGATACCCCGACAGCGCCAGCAACACCGACCAGACGGACAGCGCGCGCGCGTAGTGCGATCCGCATTCGACCTCGTTCCACGGATTTCTGCGCTTCCCGTCGTAGCGGTCACGAACGCCCTTCACCACCGACAGACCTTCTTCAATCAACCCTTCATAGATGAGATGGGCCGCCACCTGGTATTCGATCCCCGTCCACACTTCGTCGGAATAGACGAACGGAAGCGACGGGCGTTTACCCTTCGGCCAACTGCACAGCAGTAACCCCTTCTCGTCGTTGAGCGCGTAGATGCGCTGCGGGTTCGGGTGGTCGTAGAAGTTGTGTTTGAAGTTGTAACGGTAGACGGACGCGACCGTTCTTCGCGTGCGTTCCGGCTCCAGCAGGTGCCCGAATCCGATCACGTGAGCGAACCACTGCCCGAGCATTTGATCTGAGAGACACCCTTCGCCGTACTGGTAATTAACCTCGTCGCGGCTCTCCTGTTTGTGCGCTTTCGCGGAGACTTGAATGTCAGCGCGCGGCGGCACTTTCTGAATGTAATAGTCGCCGTTCCATAACGACTCCTGCTTCTTCCGCCCGCTCTCATAAATCCGCCGGTAGACTTGGGCCGCGTCCCCCTCGCCAACGGCGACGGCCATTTTTTCGCCGGCCTTCAGCGCGCCCAGATAGAAGGTGCCCATCATCGTGTTGGGGCCGTAAAATTCTATGTCGTATGTGTTGTGTTGTTCGCCCTCCATCACCCCGTCGCGGTCCGCGTCCCACACCACCCACGCATATTCGAGCGCGCGTTTGGCCTGCGGCCACAAATCGCGCAAGAACTGATCGTCGCCGGAAATCTGCCACTCGCGATAGAGCTTCATGATCGTGCCCATCTGACCGTCGGCGGCGGGCCTCTGTGCCATCCACTGCGCTTGGCCCACCGGCACGAGCGTCCGAAAAGACATGCCGCCGTCGCTGTGCATGTTGTGCTTGAAGTCCGTGACACGCATGGAACGCTCGAGTTCCGGGAACAGGAACGCCAGAGCTTGCTCGTAGTTCCATACGTGAGTGCAGTTCATGGGGCAGCACCCAAAGTTGTCGCCGCAGCCCTCGAAGGCGTAGAACTGCTTGCCTTCAAAGAGCAGGCAGGTGCTGGTTCTAATAATTGAAACCTGACTTGAAATGGCGTCGAGAACGTGGGCGGGCAAACTGCCGGAAAAAAATGCCTGGTGGAACGAGCGCGTCAGACTCTCCAGCCGGGGTAAGTTTTCTACCGCGTGGCGACCTACGTCCCACGCGCTTGAGAACCGGGTGGCGTAGTAGTTACTCAGTCTGTCGCCCTTCACCTCCGGCTCCCTGTCCCAGTAAAAGTCCCCCTTTACCCTGAATTCGTCCAGCCAGTTGGTGTACGAATCGAACCATCTCCCGAGTCCCCATTCGGTTTTCGCGGTCACGCCCTTTTGCGTGGTGAGCAAACACATGGAGCCGTAGCGTGGATCATCGGGGGCGTACTTTTCCGAAGTCATATCAAGCCCGACCGCTTCAAGATTCGAGCCGAGTTTCTCGCGGCGCAGTTTTGTGATGTTTCGTCCCAGACTGGCGTACCGCAGACCGACGGGCGCTTTACCGTCGTACCCGGCGGCGTTAAAGAGCGAGAAAGCAATCGCCGCGTCAACCGGCTTGCTCCTCCGGTTCGTGACACTGTAGTGAAAAACGGCCACGGGCAGGCTCGAATCATCAACGCTCATCGGGACGAAAGGGTTGAACGCTTCGAGTGAAATTTCGACGGGCAGCGTTGCGTCCTCAAAGTCGATGCGGGCGAAAGGGTAAGCGCCCGTAAAACGCGCGCCCTTCACGTGAGGCAAACCCTGACCGGCTTCCCGCGCATAGCCGAAACTCCCGCCGTAAGGCGGATTGGTCGGCGCTTCCAGAACCTTCACGGTCGCCGCAGCGCCCTGCTCCCTGGCCCATAGCGCGACGAACGAGAAAGGCAGGTTGTGACGCTTCGCCGGACGGTTGAAGATTTCCCAATCGGTCAACTGCCCCCGCCCTCCGAGCGCCACCGTGCCCGTGCCGATGCCGCCGAGGGGGAAAGCGATCTGCGAGAGATGGTCTCCGGTGAAGTGATCCTTTCCTAAAGTCTTCAACGCTCTTCATCGAACAGTCTCAGCGAAGCGAAAACGGGGTCGGGGGGGCGGCGGCGGGCTGAAAGACTCCAAGTGCTGCACGCTCGCCGTGATCTTAAATTCATCAGCGGTGGTAGCAATGGACTCTTCGAGCAGCCGCGCTAATTCTTCGGGGTGCGTTTGCACCCGCGCGTTAACGATGAGCGACGCTTCACGCGTGAAATCAATCTCAGCGTCGCCGCTCCACTGGGGGGCATCCAGATTGTTTGTGATCGCGATGCGGTCACAGCCATCCTTCGTCACCAACAGCACTTTGACGTGAGCAATGGCAGCGCTCATTAAGACGCAGCGGCCTTGCATTTCACTGATCAATCGTTCGGCGAGCGCTCTCGGTGAAAAGTCGTTTGTCGCGGTCACGTCAACTGTCGCGTTGAGCCAGCCGAGCGCCGCTTCAGCTTGGGCATAGGTGTCGTAATCTATCTCTAGTATGCGCCCGCCTGCGCCGCGCGCGCCGAGCAGCGCATCCACCCACTCCGCGATCCCCTGACCGGTGGCTGCACTCATCGAGTGCAACGGCACACCGTCAAGGAAAGCGATCAGCATCTGGTTTAACTCATCGCGCTCGGCGTTCGTCACCGTGTCCCGTTTGTTGAGAATGACCAGGTCTGCCTCCGCCAGTTGTTTCTGGAAAAGGTAAGCGACCGATTGAGGAAATTCCGCATCGCCACTAAAGAAGGCGCGCAGCCGACTCGGCTCAACAAGAATCGAGAGCGGCGCGAGATCGAATTGATTGGCGTAATACCTGCGTAGTGGCTGATAAACGGTGGCCGATAAGTCGGTGCAACTGCCCACCGCCTCCGCCAGAATTACATTTGGTTGTTCCTGATCGAGAAGTCGCTGTGCGTGGTCAACGAGTTCGTCAAATTTACAGCAGAAACATCCGCCGGTAATCTCCTCCGTCGGCAGGCCGAAACTACGCATGACCTCCGTATCAACGAG
>JAIVJP010000306.1 GCA_020199975.1 Acidobacteriota bacterium | reverse complement strand
AGAGAGGGAGGAGGAAACGTGTTGCATGGTCTGGTGGCCATTTGCCACGACGCTCGAAAGAGTTGATACATCGGAAGCTACTGACCTACACACTTACGCGCCTCCTCTCTACTCGACGGATCGCTTATGTCGGTTTAAATGGTAAATTCGATCACAATGCAAGAAATTTTTGGACCTGACGGTCTAATCGCCCGGGCACATCCCGAATACGAATACCGTCCCGGCCAGATTCAGATGGCTAAGGCGGTGATGCGTGCGCTCGAAGATCGACACCATTTGATCGTGGAGGCCGGAACGGGAACGGGAAAGACATTGGCTTACCTTGTTCCCGCAGTGGCGGCGGCGCTCGGGGGGCGAGGGCGTGTGATCATCTCTACCGGCACAAAGAATCTCCAGGAACAACTGATGGAGAAGGACATTCCATTCCTGCAGAGAGTGTTGTTGAAAAAGTTCACGGCCGCGTACATGAAAGGACGAAATAACTACGTCTGTTTGCAGCGACTCAATCGGGCTCAGAGCTCGCCAGTTCTCGACGGGCTTGATGAAGGCGATTACTTTGAGGATGTGACCCATTGGTCGAGAGAATCTCTTACGGGTGACCGCGCGGAGTTGGCAAATCTTCCCGAGCATCTTTCCTTCTGGCGCCACATAGACGCGCGTTCCGAAACTTGTATCGGACAGAAGTGCCCGGACTTCGATCCCTGCTTCATTACCCGGATGCGAAATCGGGCTCAGGATGCGGACATTGTCGTGGTCAATCATCATCTGTTTTTTGCCGACCTGGCGCTCAGAAACAGCGCCTATGGCAATGTGTTGCCCGACTATTCCGTAGTTATTCTTGATGAAGCCCATATGATTGAAGACGTAGTCTCAGAATATTTTGGCGCGCAGGTTTCGAATTACCAGGTGGAAGACCTGGTGCGCGATATCAGCGCCGTACCCATTGAAAATGCCGAGGTAGATCGGGAAGTAACTAAAACTTGCTCGCGTGTAGAGCGCTTTGCGGAAAATTTCTGGATGGGCTTCCGCGTGGGCCGCGGTGAAGAAGGGCGTTACGCCATCGTCCCGGGGACGTTCGCCACTAGGAGTAGCAGCGGAGAGATTAACCCGACTCCACTCGGGGATCTCTACATGTCCCTCGATGGTGCGCTGGCGCGACTTGAGACAACTCTGGATGCGCTCAAGGATAAACCGGCTGAGGTCGAGAGTCTCGTGCGTCGGATTAGACAGATTCGCTTTGACCTTCAGTTCATCATTACCGGAGCCGATAAGAAGTTTGTGTACTGGACGGAACGCAGAGCCCGTGGCTTCTTCCTGCGCGCCTCGCCAATTGACGTTTCCGGTCTGCTCGAAGACAAACTCTTTGGCCAGGTGGAAACTGTGGTGTTGACTTCAGCAACGCTTTCCAGCGCGGGTAATTTCGCCTTCATTCGCGAACGGCTTGGGCTCGACAAGGCTGAGGACCTGATTGCGGAATCGAGCTTCGACTACCAGAACCAAGCGCTGCTGTACCTGCCGCTCAAGATGCCCGATCCGCGTTCCTCGGACTGGGCCCAGGCAGCAGCCGCCGAGGTCATCAAGATTGTGAACGCCACTGATGGGCGCGCGTTTGTGCTGTCAACAAGCCTTGCGGGGATGCAGTCGCTGTACGATCTTGTAACGCCAGAGCTTGACTATCCGTGTTTCCTGCAAGGCAGCGCGTCAAAGGGTAGACTGCTGGCGATCTTTCGCGAAACACCCAATGCCGTGCTCTTCGCTACTTCAAGTTTCTGGCAAGGAGTAGATGTCAGAGGAGAACAGTTGTCGTGCGTGATCATAGATAAGCTACCGTTCGCCGTTCCCACCGATCCGATAGTCGCAGCGCGCCAACGCTATATTGAGGACGAGGGTGGCTCGAGTTTCTTCGAGTACAGTGTGCCGCAGGCAATCATCAGTTTGAAGCAGGGACTGGGTCGACTGATACGCAGCACTACCGACCGCGGGGTCCTTGCTGTGCTCGATCCGCGTTTGCGTACCAAAGCCTACGGGCGCGCGTTCCTGAAGAGCCTGCCACCTTGTCGTGTGACTTCAGAGATTAACGAGCTAAGCCGAATATTTGAATCCCCACTCGGCCCCGAGCCGATCGCCAACATTGAGTTTGTCTAACCGTTGGAATGCGCCGGCAGAGCGAAGCGGCGACGGCGCTTTGGTTGAAAACACGTCAGGGGGAAATCCAAAGCGGTGTCGCGCTGCGCTTGCCAGCGCACTCCATAAGGCTTGCGCCGCCCGCGTTGGACTTTGGACTTTGCCTTATGCCAGACTTTCGCCCATGCCCGGACAATTTGAAGTGATGATTGAGCGCAACTTCTCTAGCGCGCACCAACTGCGTGGCTACAAAGGGAAGTGTGAGAACTTACACGGTCACAACTACAGAATTGAAATCTACGCTCGCGGCCGCGAGTTGGATACCATTGGATTGCTGGTTGATTTTGTCGAGTTGAAGGCTGCGGCCGACGAGGTGGTCCAGTACTTGGACCATCAGAACATTAACGAGTTGCCGCCCTTTCATGAGTTGCAGCCGTCGGCTGAGAATCTTGCAAAATATATTCTGGAGCAAGTGGGTTCGAAAGTCGGTGACGACCGCGTGCAGATTTTCAAGGTGCGATGCTTCGAGACACCGACAAGTGTTGCGACATACCAGGTGGATTAGCAACAGTAGGGCCTCAGGCTGAAACGAGAGAAGTTACGTCAATATTGTACTTCCTTATCTTACTGTAAAGCCGCGGGCGATAAATTCCCAACAGATTCGCAGCCGCCTGCTTGTTGCCGCCTGTACGTTGCAGCGTTCTTTCGATTACCAGGCGCTCGATGTCTTCGAGCGTCATGTTGGGCGGGACATCCCATCCCGGGCCGGCGGATCCCGTTTCCGGCAGCGAGCCATTATCGAATGGCAAGTCCACGGGTTCAATCCGATTCCCTTTGGCTAGCAGCACGGCGCGCTCCATGACGTTTTGCAACTCACGCACATTGCCTGGCCACAGATGACCAAAAAGTCGCTGGTAGGCCGCCTGTGAGACCCCGCCAATGGCGCGCTCGTACTTCTGAGCATACATGTGCAGAAAGTGTTCTGTCAGCAGTTGAATATCTTCGTTACGGTCGCGCAAAGGCGGAACGTGAATGGTAATTGTAGAAATTCGATAAAAGAGATCGTCGCGCAGCAGGCCATCACGTATTGCGTCAGCGGGCGGCCGGTTGGTCGAGGAGATAAGCCGAAAATCGACGGCGTAGGTCTTCTCGGAACCGATCTTCCGATAGCTTCTCTCTTGCAACACTCGCAGCAGCTTGGGCTGGAGTTCAACCGGCATCTCTGCGATTTCGTCGAGCATTAAGGATCCGCGCGCTGCGTGCTGGACCAGTCCTTCCTTATCAGCGTGAGCGCCTGTGAAAGCGCCTTTGGTATGGCCGAAGAGTTCCGATTCGATTAGTTCCTTTGGTAGCGCCGCACAATTAACTTTGATGAATGGTTTCTTGGAGCGCAGTGAGTTGTAATGGATTGCGTTGGCTATTAACTCCTTGCCTGTTCCTGACTCGCCGACGATGAGAACGTTTGCGTCTGATTTGGCGACCGATTCGATGGTCTCGTAAATCGCCTGCATCGACTTAGCGGATCCGATGATGTTGAAATACTCCGAGCGAGTGGAGAGCTGACGGCGCATGCTCGTCGTTTCGGCAACGAGCTCGCGACGCTCGAGCGCTTTATCCACAAGTGGCTGAATTTCTTCGAAGTCGAAAGGCTTTTCCACAAAGTAGAAAGCGCCGGCCTTCGTGGCTTCCACTGCGCGGGCAACGGATCCGTAACCAGTCACTACAATTACTTCGGTTGTCGGTCGAGCGTCTTTCATGTGACGCATAACCTCGAGACCATCCATGTCCGGGAGTTGCAGATCGCAGATGGCAAGATGATGCCCACCCTGGTCAAAGAGCTCGATGGCTTCGGCGCCCGTGGCTGCGGTGTCAACTGAAAAGCCTTCCTCCAGAAGGTTCTGTTTCAGCGAATCCGCCATCATAGGTTCGTCATCGACAACCAGAATCCGCACGTTTTTGTTCTCCACCCTTTTATTCTCCTTGAAAGTAACTGCGGCCGTGGTGTTCATGTCTCGATAGTCCCTTGCGTGCTCAATGATTTCTTCACGACGTTAGCGGAAGACGAACGCTCAAGGTTTCTTTGCGTTGCTCTGCTGAGCCGCCGTGAGCCTCGATGACCTTAGCGGCAAATGACATCCGGATCTCATCACTGCCGGCGAATGATTGGAACGGATCGTGATCCAAGTTATTTAACTCGTGCCATTCAATGACTGCGGTGTCTTTGTCGCTCTTCTCTCTGCGCAAGCTGACCTTTAGCGTTCGGTTTTGATCGTCGCCCCGCATTTTCATGGCGCCCACCGAGATTGACTTGAGCGCATCAGCCAAAGTCGTGGGGTCAAACTCACCTGTCAGGGGAAGCGGCTCGGCGTCGATGATGATGGCTCCAGTCAAAGGACCGGTCGCACGCGAGGGCTGCGAAAAAGCCCCTGCAACCGTTCGCATTATCTTCTGCACATCGACGCCGACCTGTTTCCGCAGCTCAATCGGGCGGCCATATTGCACTAGCGTCGATAGATCGCCGGCGGCGCGATCCAATCCGGCGATGAGTTTGGTAATAGTTTCCATCTCATCTTCCGGCCTGGCGCTCTTCTCCAATCGCTTGCGCAGAAACGTGGCATACAGTTTGAGACCATTTAGCTGATTCTTGAGGTCGTGAACGATCTGGACAGACGCTCTCCCCAGGGTTTGAAGAGAGTTGCTATCCTGTGGGTTCAACAATAGTGGCTTCATCGAGGTGTCAGTAGGTTTCAGCGCTCGAGCCTACAGTTAGGAAGAGCATTGGGGGGGAAGTCCGATGTATGAATTGAACCCGAAACGCGGATTCGATCTGTCGTATTTCGATGCAGCATCTTAGCAAAAAGCTCCGGCGTATTCTAGTGATACAGTAAAGTCAACACTTAGAGAGTGAATCGGACTTGATTGTGGAAACAAGATCTCGCAAAACGACGCGGGTGGAGCATATGACCAAAATTGAGAATCCGGTTCGCGTGTTGCTCGTTGAAGATACCGAAGATAATCGCATGATGATGCGCCGGCTCCTTGAGTGGAGCGGATACGACGTCTCAGAGGCAATTAACGGAGTCGAAGCGGTACGGGCGGCGGAAAGCGAGACGCCCCATGTCATTCTCATGGACTTGAGTCTGCCAGTAGTTGACGGCTTGTCAGCGACACGCCGGATTCGCCAGTTGCCTGATTTGGCGAGGGTTCCCATCATCGCAGTTTCAGCTCATGATACGGCCGACTTTCACGCCGAAGCCCTGGCGGCCGGGTGTGACGCGTACATAACCAAGCCTATTGATTACTCCGAGCTGGAAGATCTCATTGCGGGTCTTACCGCGCAGCACCAGAAATAGGGATTTCACTCATGGGCCCAGCGGAACATATCCAGCACGGTGGCGTCTAACTAAACTAGAAGCGATTGCAATACCCATCTCCCGATTCTAGAATTCAACTCATAAAGCATGGCGGCCTCAGAAAAAAGTTTAGATAGCTCGGATGATTCGCGGCGCAAGCTGATTATCGTCGTGGCCATTACTGCCGCTTTGGTCATAGCTGTCTTTTTCTATTTCCTGTTGCGTGCCAGCAGCACGGGCGGTAGTGCCGATCCCGTCTTGGACGGGGCCATCCGCGCGGGCTCGCCTGAGTGGGAGCAGTATCATTCCAAGATCGTCCTCGACGAACCGGAAGCCGACGAAGCAAAACGAGCATTGGGCGACATCGTGATGAATCTGCAAACCACTATTCGCAACTTCACCGGACGAACACTCAACGGCCTCGAAATCAGTGGGTTCGTTGTCGATCATCAGGGTAAGGCGGTGAAGGAGCGAACGGTGGTAATGATTCCCACTAGGCAACCTGAGTTGGAACCTAATCGAACGATGGCGGTGGCGGTGCGACTCGAGGGAATGAAAGAATCCGACGACCGTGCGAACATCAGGATGGAAGTTACCGGATTTAAGTTCAAACAGTAAACCCTCTCTGATAATTCCCAGTTAGCCGATTAATACGGCATTACCTGGGGATAAAGGCATTGAAAGCGCAGGTCCTGGAAAAGTTGCCGGTTCTCCTCAGTGTCTGAAAGCCACCACCCGAAAAGCAATCAAGCGCCCGCACGGGACACCGACGCGCCAGACAGGCAAAACACAGTCTTACTAGAAGGCGTGGACTTCTACCTTGAGAATGGTTTGATGGTTTTTACTGCTGCGTTTCTCCACAGGCGGGGTTACTGTTGCGAGCGAGGCTGCCGGCATTGTCCCTACGAATATTCTGACAATCAGAATCAAGACCGATAGCCGGCGGCGCCAGCTCGCGAATGAACTCAAGAATCAACGGTACGTCGCTCCTGGTTGCCGTTGCGATCCGTAAGGCTACAGCTGAAGCCATTGGTTCGCCTCCGTTCTATTTCCGGTAGCATATTAGCGGTCGCTTAGACAGATTTGCGCTTTCATCTGGACCTGGTTGATGCCCACGAGGTTGAACTCAACGGGATCCTCGGCCGTCATGATGTTCGTTTGGACCGTCTTCAACGACTGCACCGGTGAATAGAGAGTGTTGGTTTTAAAGTCGATGCTGCCTAGACACCAAGTCGGCGTGAGTAAATCCGCCAGCGCCCTTTGAGCCTTTCCAGGTCTTTAGGGCCGGCGGCGGCGCGCCGGCGTGGTGGTGGTTTTCTCAGCCTTCACGTTTTGCTGATTCTTAAGCTCCTCCAGGATCGCTTTCGCGTCCGCTTTAAGCTTGTCAGTGTCAGGAGCCTTATCGACAAATTGCTGGAGGTAATTGGCAGCCTCCTGGTACTTTGCCTTGTCGTTATTCATCGCCCCGATGTTGAACAAAAGCATGCCGGATTTGACCAATGCGTCGGTATCGTCGGGGTTGGTAGCCAGAATCTTCTGATATTCGGCCAGCGCTTTGTCGAAGGAGTTTGCATCGAAGAGCATTTGCGCCAGACCTCTTTGAGCTGTTAATTTCCTCGCCGGGTCTGTCTCAACCGCCAGGTATTCTTCATACGCTTTCTGCCCAGCGTCAACCTGCGACTGATCAACCTTAGTCACGAACAAACGCATGGCTTCAGCCCTCGTGCTAAGCGCGGCGATCTTGTTCGCGTTGAACCGAGTCTGTTCTTGCGGATCCGTGGGTACTGTCTGCGCGTTGAGTGCGTCGACGGCTTGCTTGATAGCCTCTGCCGAGGCGCGAAAGTCGCTCTTCGCTGCTTCAATTCCCGGACCCTTAGTCGCTTCGTCCTTAGAGGTGATG
>JAIVJP010000248.1 GCA_020199975.1 Acidobacteriota bacterium | reverse complement strand
GATTTCTCAGGGTCAATGTCCGTCGGCTCGACCGCCATTACTTCGGTCCAGTTTTGCCAGTCCTTGTTTTCGATTATTAGAGCGAGAGGTGAGCCCAACGTCAGGCCATGACGCACTCCACTGAGGATCTCCACCTGGTCCTGCTCAATCTTCATGCGGCGACCGCGACCATACCCCCACTGGCGTCGTTCAAGCTCACGATTGATTTGACCTACGTCGACGGGCATGCCCGCAGGTAAACCCTCAACTATCGCGACCAGCGCGCGACCATGTGATTCTCCGGCAGTAGTGAATCGAAACATTACTTCGTGAATCGTAAATCGTGAATCGTAAATGGTAAAGCGTGTGTGCTGGCAGGTATTGGTGCAGTTTGTCGCGACGGCAGCGGAGTCACTTAGTTACAGAACCGAGGAGCCGTAGCGACCGGGTCGAAGTGACCCGACCACTCGACCGCATAGGGAATAGTGATTTCACATTGTTTGAGTGAGACGCCACCAGACCCGGTCGCTACGGCTCCTCGGTTCTGTACTTGAGTGGAAGTCCAATTCTCTGCCATTAGTTCACCAAACTGCACCCAATACCGGCTGCCACGTTTTAGCTGAGAGTTTCTACGACAAAAGATCTTCGGAAAAAATATTCCCTCTACCCAGAATTCCAGCGGGATCGAATGAACGCTTCAGCGCCGCCATCTCGCGCAGGTGTTCTTGCGTATACATTTCGCGCAAGTATTCACGCTTGAGCTTTCCAATTCCGTGCTCCGCTGAAATCGTTCCTCCAACCTTAACCGCCTGACGCACTAATTGCATGTAAACCCGACGAGCTTTGGTGGCTTCCGTATCGTTGCGCGGCAGGATGTTCACGTGAACATGATTGTCACCAATATGGCCAAAGATCGTGTATCGGAGGTCGCTTGCAAGCAGGGTTTCCTCATAAAAGCGCAACATGCCGGCAAACTCGTCGTCGGGCACTGCCATGTCAGTGGAAACCTTCTGTTTCTTGTAGCGGGCGAACCACTCGTTCATCAGAACTGGAAGTTGATGGCGAAACTCCCGCAATTTCGCCTGGTCCTGTTCATTCGTTGCGAACCAGGAATCATCCAGCAACGCCCCATGAGCTTGAAGATATTCATACCAGGTAGTTAGGAGATCCTCTTCAGTCTTGGCAGACACTTCCTGCTCGAAAAAGATTGCACCGACCGCGGACGATGGGACCAGCGGCCATACGTCCTCAAGGCGCGATTCCAAAGCCGAGAGCGCCGTCTTTCCCGCACGGGCCTGTTTCGCGCGATTTTGCAACGAGAGATTTCGCGTTTCACGAACGAAAGCGAGCAATTCGTATTGATCTTTGAAGAAGACTATTCCAGCTATCAGACCTTCCGGCTTCGGCAGCAATTTCACTTCGGCCTCAACAATCACTCCGAGTGTACCTTCACTGCCGATAAACAGATCGAGCAGATCCATGCCCGGCGCAACGTAATAGCCAGAGGCATGCTTGCGAACTTGAGGCATGCGATATGAAGGTAATCGAGCCTCAATTGTGCGCCCAGACTGAAGCGGAATCTCGATTCGGCCACTCGCATCCGCGCGAAGTTCTCGACGTCGTAGATCGACTAAGTCGCCCGTTGCCAGCACAATCCTTAATCGCTCTACGTAGTTTCGTGTTGGCCCATACTTGAAGGTACGAGCACCAGATGCATTAGTCGCAACATTGCCGCCGAGGAAACAACTCCGTTCCGTTGGGTCGGGCGGATACAGCAGAGCCTCAGGTTCAAGAAGGCGCTGAAGATCAGCGAGCACAACGCCGGCTTCGACCACCGTCCGGCCCCCAGCCTCCTCCCTGACGATGCTTTTGATCTTATTCAACCTGTCAGTCGCGAGCACGTAACCACCAAAAGGGACCCGCCCAGCAACCGTGCCAGTTCCCGCGCCCGAAACAGTAACGGGTGTTCCCTCGTGCGTAGCGCTCGCGAGAACTTCTGCTACCTCAGCCGCGCTCTCGGGAAAGATGACCCGTGAAGCGAACCCGCCTGGCATATAACTCGCATCAGACACAAACGACTGGATCTCATCAGGATCGGATTTACTTAGCATCATTCAAGATGGCCCTCGGTCGGGGCTGTTCTTTCCTGTTTAGGGCTAAGCCAACTGCAGTTCGCGCTCACGCAGATACTTGATACGGTCTCGAAGTTCTGCCGCTTTCTCGAATTCGAAACGCTTCGCGGCTGCGCGCATTTCGGCTTCCAGTCGCGTGATGGTGGCTTCGATATTTGCAGCCGTGTACTCCTCCATCTCGTCCAGTTCGAGCGGCACTTTGAAATAGTCCGCTTCGGAAGCCGTGATCAGAGTCGACTCTATAGGCTTGACTATTGTCATGGGCGTGATGCCCTGCTCCCGGTTAATCCCTCACGCAGCAGGTTGATTCCGACCAGTACATCGAACTCACCGCGGCGCAGATCGCGCAGAATTTTAATACGCTCCAGAGTTTCTATATCCGAGTGCAGGTAACGAACTCTAACGTCAACCTCTGTGAAGTATTCAGTGAGGTCCTCCGCCATTCTTTTAGTGAGTGTCGTCACCAACACACGCTCATTACACTCAGCCCGGCGGCGGCATTCCTCCAGCAGGTGATCGATTTGGCCTTTGACTGGATGTATCTCAACCAGTGGATCCATCAAACCTGTGGGCCGAATGATCTGCTCGACAACTTCACCACCCGACTTGGTCAATTCATAAGGCCCCGGAGTGGCAGAAACGTAAATTGTCTGTCCGATGCGCGCTTCAAATTCCTCGAAATTCAACGGACGATTGTCCATCGCCGAAGGTAGACGGAATCCATATTCAACCAACGTTCGCTTTCGCGACTGGTCTCCTTCAAACATGCCTCTCACTTGCGGGATCGATTGGTGGGATTCATCAATTACCATCATCGTGTCACGCGGGAGATAATCGAGCAATGTAGGCGGCGGTTCGCCCGGGTTTTTGCCGGTAAGGTGACGTGAATAGTTCTCAATGCCGCGACAGAAACCCATCTCCTTGATCAATTCAAGATCGAACATCGTGCGCTGATGCAGCCTTTGTGCTTCGACAAGCTTGCCTTCAGCAATCAGTTTAGGTTCCCACCAGTCCAATTCCTGTTTAATCGATTTCAGGGCACGTTTGAGCGTACTCTTCGGCATTACGTAATGACTCTTGGGATAGATTGCCAGGCGCGACGTATGCTTGTGCAGGACCTCTCCCAGCAACGGATCTATGGTGGAAATGGAATCAATCTCCTCACCCCACAACTCAATTCGAAACGCCTGGTCCTGATAGCTGGGAAAAACCTCGACCACGTCGCCCCGCACCCGGAAGGTGCCGCGCTGGAAGTTCACATCGGAGCGCTCATACTGCAACTCGACCAACCTCTGCAAGAGGGCCTCGCGCGCGATTCGGGCGCCCGGCTCCAGAAAGAGCAACATGCCGTAGTACGCATCCGGATCGCCCAGACCGTAAATGCACGACACACTGGCAACCACAATCACGTCGCGGCGCTCGAAAAGCGCGCGGGTAGCCGACATCCGCAAACGATCTATTTCTTCATTGATAGTTGCCTCTTTTTCGATATAGACGTCGGACGCCGGAACGTACGCTTCCGGCTGGTAGTAATCGTAATAAGAGACAAAATACTCGACGGCGTTCTCCGGGAAGAGCGACTTAAACTCCTGATAGAGCTGAGCCGCTAGAGTTTTGTTGTGAGCCAGAACCAGCGCCGGTCGCTGCGTCTGCTGAATGACACTAGCTATGGTGAACGTTTTGCCGCTGCCGGTTATACCGAGTAATACCTGGTCCTTAGCGCCATCTTCAAGGCCGCGAATGAGGGCTCCGATAGCTTGCGGCTGATCGCCCTTCGGCCGGTATTCCGATTGCAGTTTGAAAGGCATGGGATCCTTGAATAGTAAATCGTAAATCGTAAATTGAGAAAAGCCAGGCGCGATCTGCTCTTGCTTGCTCCTCATTTGCCGCCTTCAGTTGGTCCTCCTCCCGCCGTCTCAACGAGACGAACATCGGAGTCAGCGCGATCGAAGCATGCGACTTAGCGAACATGGCGCAGCTGCCCTTGCCTCACGCAACTCGTTTCTTAAGATCAAGCGGATTTGCATTGCACGAGAGGGAGCTGGAGCAGCACGCGCGAAAGCAGCGGCGGCGAAGGCGGGTTTAGAGAGTCAGTTCTGAACTCTGCTGATGGCGGGATGGCAAGCCAACTAACGAAGCTACTGTTCGTCAGTGAACTTATAGCCAATTCCCCACACGGTTAGGACC
>JAIVJP010000014.1 GCA_020199975.1 Acidobacteriota bacterium | reverse complement strand
CCCTTATAGAGTGATTTTAGATCGTCATCAACATAACGCCGCGTCAACGCCGCACCGCCGAGCACGACCGGCACTGTAATGCCGCGCTCGTTCATCAGCTCGAGGTTCTCCTTCATTATCAACGTTGATTTTACGAGCAGTCCGCTCATCCCGATCGCGTCAGCCTGGTGCTCTTCGTACGACTGCAGGATATTCTCAATTGTTTGCTTGATGCCAAGGTTAATCACCTTGTAGCCGTTGTTGGTCAGGATGATGTCGACCAGGTTCTTGCCAATGTCATGAACGTCGCCTTTGACGGTCGCCAACACCATGGTTCCCTTTGCCGTTGCGCCGCCCTTCTTTTCCATGAAGGGCTCGAGAAAGCGCACCGCAGCTTTCATCGCTTCAGCTGATTGCAACACGAACGGCAATTGCATCTGTCCACTGCCGAAGAGATCGCCGACCACCTTCATGCCCTCAAGCAGAATATTGTTGATGATGTCAAGTGCGGGATGCTTTTCGAGCGCGGTTTGCAACTCAGCTTCAAGTCCGATTTTCTCGCCATCGATGATGTGGTTTTTCAACCGCTCTTCGACCGTGTCTCCCTTGCTGGCCTTCTTAGCGCTCTTGGCCTTGACGCCTTCAAACAGCGTCGTGAATTGGGTGAGCGGGTCGTAAGTGCAAACATCTCCCTCAAACTGACGTTGGTCGTAGATCAATTCGCGCGCGACTTTGAGTTCCTGCTCGCCGATGCGATTCAACGGCTCAATCTTGCTGGCGTTGACGATAGCCGCGTCCAACCCGGCCTCGACGGCGTCGTGTAGGAAAACGGAATTCAGTACCACACGCGAGGCGGGATTGAGTCCGAACGAAATGTTGGAGACACCGAGAATAGTGAAACACCCCGGGAGTTCTTGTTTGATCCGGCGAATTCCCTCGATCGTTTCGAGCGCGTTGCGGCGATCCTCTTCAATTCCTGTGGAGATGGGAAGGGCCAGAGGGTCAAAGAAGATGTCCGACGCCGGCACGTCCAATTCTCCTGTGGCTTGGTCGTACGCGCGTTTGGCGATCTTGAACTTTCCCTCTGCCGTGCGCGCCATCCCCTCTTCATCAATGGTTCCGATAACCACGCTTGCTCCATAGCGCCTCGCCAGGTCAATTACTTTTGTGAATCGCGGTAAGCCGTCCTCGTAGTTTGTGGAATTAAGAATGCTCTTACCGCCGGCATGCTGTAGCCCAGCCTCCATCTTTTGCCATTCCGTGGAGTCAAACATTAGAGGCAGTTTGATGTTGGTAACCAACCGCGATGCCAGCTCATGCATATCGGCTTCGCCGTCGCGGCCTACAAAATCTACGTTAACGTCCAGCACGTGCGCGCCTTCGCGCTCCTGGTCTTTAGCCAACGAAACAAGGCCGTCCCAGTCTTCCGCATTTAGAAGATCGCGCATCCTCTTTGAGCCGCTGGCATTGACTCGCTCACCTACGATCAGAAATGACGCGTCCTGAATGTAGGGCTGTTGGAAGTAGATGGAAGAAGCGGCCGGTGCAAGCTTGGCATCGCGCGACTTGGGGGTGATGCGCTGCATGGCTTCGACTGCCAGCTTTAGGTGGGCCGGCGTCGTACCGCAGCAGCCGCCCACGACGTTGACACCAAAGTCGCTGGCGAAATGAATGAGCTGCGCGGTGAAAGTCTCGGGCGTCTCGTCGTAGTGCATCTTGCCGTCCACGACTGAAGGCAGCCCGGCGTTGGGCAGGACTGAGACCGGCAACGGCGCATTCTCGCAAAGGTAGCGGAGGCTCTCGGTCATATGACGTGGGCCAGTGCCGCAATTCATGCCAATCACATCAATCGGATATGGGGCCAGCGCCGTTAACGCTGCGCCAATTTCTGTGCCGTTGAGCATTGTCCCAAACACCTCGATTGTAACCTGGGCGATGACTGGGACACGTTCGCGAGCACTTTCGAAGTGCTCAAAGATTGCCGACAACGCGGCTTTTGTTTGAAGTAAGTCCTGACAGGTCTCAACTATCAGCAGGTCCACGCCACCGTCTACCAATCCCCGCACCTGCTCGCGATAAGCAGCCTTGAGGTCGAGAAACGTTATATGGCCCAGAGTAGGAAGTTTGCGTCCCGGCCCCATTGAACCGGCGACCCAGCGCGGTTCGGCCTTGGTTGAATAGTCACCGGCGACACGTTTCGCGAGGCGGGCCGCGAGAACGTTCATGTCATACGCTTTGTCGCCAATGTCATACTCGGCAAAATCCACCGGCGTGCCGTTGAACGAATTGGTCTCGATGACGTTGCAGCCAACTTCGAGAAACGAGGAATGAACCTTCTCGACTGCGTCAGGCCGCGTCACCAGGAGATTTTCATTACAGCCTTCGAAGCGGAGCCCCCCGAAGTCGTCCAGGGTGAGATTCTGAACTTGCAGATTGGTCCCCATCGCGCCATCGAAGACCACGATGCGTTCCTTTAATGTGTCGAGAAAACTGGACATAAGAATATTTGTGATTTGCGATTTTAGATTCTTGATTGCCAATTTGACGTACGGAATATTGGTAACGCGGCTGTCTAGACTCTAAAGGAAATCAAAATCGGTAATCAAAATCTAAAGTCTACAATAACGAAAGCCCCGCGCTAAACAACGCGGGGCTTTCCTCAAACCCTTTTCGATTAGTCTTACGGGAAAGACTCGCCGAGCTGTTTAGCGGATTATTTTACGTGGCCGCAAGTCGCCTTAACTCACCACGTCTGCTCTCCGTGGGCTATTGAAACATCGCCCTTCTGGAGTGTCAAGGCAACGGGGGCCGCTAACTGGACTCTGTACCAACCGCCCACCACCTCTCCTATTTACCATTTGCGATTTACCATTTACCATTCCCCCTCATGCGGCGTGCCATCTACCCTGGTTCTTTCGACCCCGTAACCAACGGACACCTCGACATCATCGAGCGGGGCTGCAAACTATTTGACGAGATCATCATCGCCATTCTCATAAACCCCGAGAAGCGACCTTTCTTTACAATCGAAGAACGCCGCGAGATTCTCAAAGAGGTATTGCAGGAAATCAACCGCTCGACTTGTGGGCTTCGGGTCGATGACTTTGAGGGTTTGCTTGTTCACTACGCCGTAGCTCAGGAGGCTGACGCTATCGTGCGCGGCATCCGCGCGATTTCAGACTACGAGTACGAGCTGCAGATGGCTTTGATGAACCGCCGGCTGGAGCCAACCATTGAGACTGTATTCATGATGCCGGCGGAGAAGTACTCTTACGTCAGCTCGCGCCTGGTAAAAGAGGTTTTCCAACTGGGTGGTGAACTCAATGGGCTAGTGCCGTCGCTCGTCGAAGAACGTATGAAACAGAAAATGGCAAGCGGGTGATAATACACCTATTGCTGCGTGGTATACTCACAGCGTTCCCACAAACAACCGAAGCCCCCAGTCTCAACGAGAGGCTTTGCTCATACGAACGGGAGTTGAATTATGCCAAGAGGTGACAAGGGCGCCTACACTGATAAGCAGAAGCGCCAAGCTGAACATATCGAAGAGGGTTACGAGAAGCGCGGTCTGTCTGAAGAGGAAGCTGAGCGTCGAGCATGGGCCACCGTTAACGCCATGACTGGCGGCGGCAAGAAAAGCGGATCGGGCCGGGGCAAGCCGGTCAACAAGGCGCCGGCAAAGAAGGGCGGGAAAAAAGGTGGCAAGGCAGCGGCTAAGCGGTCTGCGGCCGCAAAGTCCGCATCTGCGAAGAAAGTCGCTAAAACACGCGCGAGGAAAAAGTAAACCGCACTCAAGCGCGGCGCAAGTGAAGCTCAGGGTGTCGCCGCCGCAGACTCTTACGACTCATGATGACCAAACCCGCCGGGCTCTCCTTTCCCGTTTCTAATAACGTGTCAAGGATGCAGCCATCATCGACGCTTGCCGCGATGCAAGCCGCTGACGCACTGCGTGCTGCGGGCGCGAATGTGGTGGATTTTGGTGCCGGCGAGCCTGACTTTGACACGCCCGACAACATCAAGCGGGCGGCCGTCGAAGCCATGCGAGCCGGCCAGACAAAATACACACCTACTGCCGGCACGCGACAGCTTCAGCAAGCAATCATCGACTTATATGCAAGAGAATTTGGTGCTGATTACGGACGCTCGCAGGTAATGGCCACCTCCGGTGGAAAACAAGCAATCTTCAACGCAGTGGTTAGTCTGATTAATCCCGGTGATGAGGTGTTGATGGGGAAGCCTTACTGGGTGACGTTTCCCGAGATCGTTGTTTTCGCCGGCGGGGTACCAGTGTTTATTGAGACCGAAGCAGCGGGATTCCTTTTGAACGCTGATCAGATCGAGCAAGCCATCACGCCCCGTACGAGACTCATTATTCTGAATTCACCCAGTAATCCTTCAGGGCGTGTGATTCCGCCTGCCGAATTCAAGCGCATTATGGAATTGCTGTCAGAGCGCGGGATCTACGTCATCTCGGACGAGTGCTACCTGCGCTATGTTTACCCACCGGCCGAGGTGTTTAGCGCAGCCAACCTCCCGATGGAACTTCGAAGCCGTCTCTGCATCGCCGGCTCGTTCTCAAAGACCTACGCCATGACGGGCTGGCGCATGGGTTACGCGCTAGCCCCGCGCCAGTGGACCCAGGCGATGCTGAAGATTCAAAGCCATTCGACGAGCAATCCCAATTCCATTGCCCAGCGCGCCGCGGTAGAGGCTTTCAATGGACCACAAGAGTCAGTCGGCGCAATGCTGGCTGAATACACAGTCCGACGCGCCTGGCTTCTCGAGGCGCTGAAAGAGGTTCCCGGATTCACCTGCAATGAACCGGAAGGCGCTTTCTACGCTTTTCCTAATGTCAGCGGCTGCTTAAAAGGGGCGCTGCGTACTTCAGGAGAATTTGCCCAACGGTTGCTGGACGAGGAGCAGACCGTAGTCACGGATGGTGCAGGGTTTGGCTGCGAAGGCTACCTGCGCATGTCTTATGCTACCTCGATGGTACAGTTGCAGGAAGGCGTGAAGCGAATAAAACGCTTTGCTGAGAAGCTGGAGTAGTGCCACAGCTTTAGAACTTCTGATCAAGTGAGAGCGGTTCACATTCTCCTTGAGTGGGAACCAACCAGCGGGGGCAAGCCCACCTTCCCGACCTGTGAGAGTGTCTGACTAGCTCGATTGATCTCGCCTTGAAAGCCTTATCAAAAATTAGAGCTCAACTCTGATCAACTCGTGGATTCACGCGAAGACGCCAGGGAAAGGCCTCAGCTTTTCCCTGGCGTCTTTGACTCAAGTAAACAGACTAAAGTCTGGGCCACCTCTTAATACAAGTTGAAATTGTATTCCAGCTGGATGTACATCGAGACCGGCCGGCCATCCTTCGTCGCGGGCGAGAACTTAATCTGACGCGCAGCTGCAATGGCTCGCTCAGTCAGTCCGTAGGGTAAACCGGATACGGAGCGAATGTTCGTAACCTGTCCGCCCGAAGTAAACACGGCCCGCAACACAACGGTTCCTGTTATCTGATTCTTTCTGGCCTCTTCGGTATATTGGGGTTCAGGCTTCGAGTGTACACGAGCTTTTGAGCTCACCTCTTTGCCACTAAAAACTCTGTTGTAGTCAGTGCCCCCACCACCACCGCCGGCACCGCCGCCGCCGTCATTTCGATCTCCACCGCCGATATTGCCGCCCCGACCTGGTCCAATACCGCCACCCTCACCAGGTCCGATTCCACCGCCTCTGCCGGTGCCGATTCCGTTACCTACGCCGGGCCCGGAGGAGGGGTCGGTACTCTTCGATTTGAAATCGCCATAAGGCAGGACGCGCGCGTCCGGTGGAACCAACAGCGGGTCAGCCACCACCGTTGCGGCAACAGGCAGTGATGGATTTTTGATGGCCGGAGGTTTCGGATCAGGAGCCACCACCTGAGGAACTGTCAAAGACGCTTGCGGGGTTTTGCCGAACGACGCCTCTTTCTGTTCCTGACGGCCACCGCCGCCACCGCCGCCTGCTTTCTCCTGTTTGGGCTTGCTGCCACCGCCGCTGCCTTTGTTAAGACCAGCTGTTCCCGGATCGGGAGTGGGCTGCTCGCTCGGAATGTCAATCAGTTGATCGACAAGCTGATCTTCAGCGATTGCGGCTTGCTCTGCTAGTCGTCGTGTTTGAACCCGATCTATCCAGAAGACAGCGAGTAGAACCGTCATCACCAGGAACAGCGCCGACAGTACACCAGTCGCCACGTTGGGTTGAGACAGACCGCGCCAGCCGGCCTGGCTGTAGCCGACCGCCAGCCTTTTGGTAAAGCCAAAAGGATCACGTTTGAATTCGGGCCAAGTCAGCTCTGATTCGTGAGCGACTTCCTTGACTGCTTCGATTAGGCGGTGGGTCAAACCAGCATCATCGATAAAGGTCAGATGGTATTCGCCCTTTGTGGTAATGGCTCCGGCTGGTCCGCCGGCAGCGGCTCCCTCGGCAGCAGCCGCGTACGCGGGCTCACGTGGGAGCACTACCGCTGGCTCATGCGCGGCAGCACGCGTAACACTCTCTTCGTCCTTGGGAACAAATCCGTTGAGCGGCGTCCCATCCACAGGACAAAAACTGAACTTCTCAGCGAACTCTTCCTGACATGTGGAACAAAACTTCATAGTCACTACCTCTTTTTGGCTCTGGGGGAGCGCCACTGGCTGGGTCGCAGCATCGTCGCTTCCAAACTCCCTATAATAACTGTTTGAGACGCGCTCATCGAGTTTTCTCGAAGGCCCTGGAGCAACCCAGAGTTCGAGCACTCTTTTAAGCTCGGCTTCAGAAAACAACGGATCTTTTGGCTCGATGCTGCTCATCTCAAGCCTTCTCCAAAGTAACAATTTCCCGGCTACTATTCAAATAAGGCCACAGCATATTTCTTAGTCCCTGGCGCGCCCGATGCAACCGGGCTTTTACCGCGCCAACGTCTGTTCCTACGACACTGGCAATCTCGCTTAGTGCTAACCCTTCATACTCGAAAAGGACCAACGCCTCCCGCTGGAGTGAGGGCAAACTGAAGACGGCCTCTCTTACTTTCAATGACAACTCATCGTCCAACAATCTGCCTAATGGCTCTTCTCTGACAGGAATTGACGATTCCTCACCAAACTCTTCAACGGCAGCCTCCCTGGCGGTGTTGCGAAAATGCTTTAGCGACAGATTCCGCGCGGCCGAATAGAGATAGGTTTTCAACGAGCCTCGCGCCGGATTAAAGTTCTCAGGACGTTTGATCAAACTCAAAAAGCAATCGTGGGTGATGTCTTCGGCCGTCTCTATGGATCCCAACATCCTGTACGCGAAACGAAAAACGCCGGTTCGGTGCCGTTCGTATAACTCGACGAAAGCTGCCTGGTCCCGGCCTCCTGCCAATTCAAGCAAAAGTTCGTCTGTAGTTCTATCTGGCAA
>JAIVJP010000524.1 GCA_020199975.1 Acidobacteriota bacterium | reverse complement strand
TTGCTTTCCGTCTCACCCGAAGGAAGCATGACTACACTCGACGAGCCGGCCCATCTGTCGCCAACTAAAGTGCTCGAGAAATATGGTTCGCTTAAAACTCTTAAATGGTCCGGGCCAGGCGCACATATGTATCGAGACCTTTTAGAGTCATATGCTCGAGAGAAGGGAATTGAGTTCAGCGGAGATGATTTGCTGAGGCCAACCCAGCATCAGGGGTGGATCCTGGCGCCGGAACAAAAGAATCTCAGCAAGCCTGTCGCCGCTTTGGCGTTTCGGCGATTTGAGCGAAAGGAAGTGGTCGACCCTCATTCTCTAAGCGCCATTTACGTTCGGCTCTCAGATGCAGAGTTGAAATGCTCTTAGCAGGTTCCGCGTCCTCCGACCCTTCGGAAGCGGTTTACATCTCAATCATGACCGAGCACGACTTGCTCGAAGTCGTGGAAATTGAGGAGCACTCGGGCCTGAGTTGTTGGGGATGGGCGGCTTACTACGCCGAACTACAAGCCAGTAATCGAGCGTTGATGCTGGTCGCGCGAGTCGCACTGCCACTGGAACAGGTCAAAACCGATCAGATCGCCGGGTATATTGTCGCTCGTCTGGCAGCCAATGAACTTCACATCAATAATGTTGCGGTGCGAGTCGAATATCGGCGGCGCGGCATTGGAAGTGCACTGTTGACGCGTATCCTGGAGGAAGGGCAGCGTCTGGCCGCGACAGCGGCGTTCCTGGAGGTTAGGGCTGGAAACTCCCTCGCACAGGCACTTTATAAGAAGTGTGGGTTTCAGGGTGTCGGCCAGCGCCGGAACTACTACTCGGCCCCGCTGGAAGATGCGCTGATTATGAGCGCTCAACTAAAGCAGAATGCTTGATTCGCGTGGTTAATTGGGCTACCATTTTTTCGTGCCCGAACATTTCATGGTGGTTTCTTTAAACCCGACAACCCACCCAACCATCCCACAAGTTCATCGCCTGAAAGGAGACATGCGCGCCAATGGACACTGCAACAACAGATAGCCTAAAGGAAGAGCTGATGACTCGCGACCCTGAGTTTCGTGAATTAGCTACAGAACACACTCGATACGAACGGCGACTCAGTGAACTCTCAGCTCTCGCCTATCCCAGCGACGAAGAACAACTGGAAGAGATTACCCTGAAAAAGAAAAAGCTGGCTCTCAAAGACCAGATGTATTCGATTATCTTGCAATACCAGAAGAATAACGGCCTGGGCCATTAAATCAACACGGAGAAGAGACCTTCTCCTGGTTCGAGATGATAGGGGACGTGGAATCTACTACGCGTCCCCTTTTGTGTAGCAGGAGCTCAATCAACACGCAGCAGAATTAGAGGATTGAATAGAAGTTGAGAATCGCTCGCGAAGGATTGCCGTATATTCTGGCGCCCGCACTGTTGTCGATAATCCTGTTGGCTGTAGGTTATTGGTATGTTGCCATTCCTTTCGTGCTGCTGGCCACCTTTATGACTTACTTCTTCCGCGATCCAAAGCGTGATCCGCCGGACGATGCCAATGTGATAGTTGCTCCAGCCGACGGAAGGGTCACGCGAGTGAGCCAGCTGGCGCCAGGGCACGAGGACTCATCAACGCTGATTAGCATTTTCCTCTCGCCTTTGGATGTACACATTAATCGTTCACCGATTGCCGGCAAGATTACTGACGTCTCGTACACCAAGGGAAAGTTCTGCCGGAAAGCGTCGAGGTTTTAGTCACACCGGGTGTGCGAGTAAAGGGCGGAATCACAGTTATCGGTAGGCTAAAATGACGGAATCACAGTTATCGGTAGGCTAAAATGATAGGAGCGACTGCCTTTGCAGCCTGATCATCAAGTAAAAAACCCGGAACGGCGCGGCTTAGGGAAGGGACTGTATCTCATCCCTTCGGTTTTCACGGCGGCGAATATTGGTATGGGTTTCTATGCCGTGATGGCGGCGGTTCGAGGGTTTCAGTTTATCGGCGGCGGAGAAGAGGACCTCATCCACGCTTCTACCTATCTTGATAACGCAGCGAAGGCAATCGGATGGGCAGTTCTTTTTGACATGCTTGACGGCCGTATTGCGCGCATGACCAAAACAACAACGGAGATCGGCGTCCAGCTTGATTCAATTGCTGACGTTGTCACGTTTGGTCTCGCCCCTGCGGTCTTGGCGTATGTGTGGGGTTTTGGCGCAAGCTTGAAACCAGGAAGCGACTTACACCAGTTAGCCTGGTTTCTCTCGTTCATGTACTTGATGTGTGGCGCTTTTCGTCTGGCCCGTTTTAACGTTCAGGCGTCCCGTCCACGCATTCTTGCCGAGGGCACAAAAAAAGTCGATAAGAAGAGCTTTGTTGGCCTGCCAATCCCTGTTGCCGGCGGACTGATCGCCGCAATAATTCATTTCAACCCGCTTCCGCTGCCGCACTATGGACCAGAAATGGCGAAAATCTATTCTTTGCTTCTCATGGCGTTGGTGGGACTGCTTAGCCTGCTGATGGTCAGCACGCTTCGTTTCTCGAGTTTTAAGACAGTTGGGACTCGCAGCCGCAGCATGCGAACGATAATCCTTGCTGCGGGTGTGGGAATGCTCATCTTCTTGTACTCCCGCCACGTCCTACTCGTGCTGGTAGTTTCCTATATTTTGCATGGATTGCTTTCGCGCGTGGTAGGCGTTTTCCGGAAGCGTCCAGAGCTCAGCGAAGCCAAAATTGAAGCGGAGCAGATGTAATCGTCTTTGGGCTTTCCTTTGGCCGGGCGAAAGCAAGAAAACCGTGCTCGGTTGTTAAGAGCACCGCATCGCCCACAGCTATCGGCGAAGCAGACGTCGTTATCTCCTCACCCGTAGGAAGGTAATTAACCTGCCGTCCATCTCGCAACCCAAGCACAACTCCTGCTGGACTGGTAAGCGGAGTAAATAACGCGCCGTCTTTGGCAGTTAGCGGCTGAGCGGATATCCTTCCCGGGAGCTGTCGTTTCCACACCCGCCGGCCATTCAGCGAAAACCGGTAGACAAAGTTATCCAAAGACGCCACCAGGAGTGCGTTATCAACCAGGGCGACTGCTTCAACTCCCGCGCCGGTGCGTTTGCGCCAGAGCAAGCGGCCGTCTTCTGAGCTGACCGCGTAGAGGTATCCATCTCCAGATCCAAAATAGACCGTGTCATTCGCAACCGCTACTGGGCCATGAACGGATCCCTTAGTGCGATGGCGCCACAACATCTTCCCGGTGGCCTGTTCGATGGCGAGTAGATTTCCGTCGTCGTTGCCGGCGTAGACC
>JAIVJP010000247.1 GCA_020199975.1 Acidobacteriota bacterium | reverse complement strand
TGCCTATTGAACCCACGCCGCTTCCGGCCGCATGAACCAGCACATCCTCGCCCGGCTGCAAGTTAGCGCGGGTCACCAACATGTGCCACGCGGTAAGGGTAACCAACGGGAGTGCGGCCGCTTCTTCCCAGCTCAGATGCTTAGGTTTCGGAATTACATTGACTGCCGGCGCTATAACCAACTCGGCGTAACCCCCTGCGCGACTCTGGCCGAGAACTGAATACTCGCGACAGAGATTATCTCGGCCACTTAAACACTCAAGGCAGTGGCCACAAGAAACCCCCGGCTGCAACACTACTTCGTCGCCGGGTTGAACCCAGGTAGCTAACTTACCCACTTCGCGCACTATTCCAGCGATGTCATTGCCGAGTATGTGCGGTAAGGGGATCTCGATTCCGGGCAAACCGCCGCGCACCCAAACATCGAGGTGATTCAGCGCACAAGCGCGAACCTCCACGAGGACTTCATTTGCGTTGATCGTCGGATCGGCTACATCAGCGTACTGAAGCACGTCTGGCCCACCGTGTTGGCTGAAGATGACAGCTTTCATGATCTAAGGATCTTGAAGTGCGCCGGCAGAGCGCAGCGGCGACGGCGCTTTGGTTGTTTTCTGGTTAAAAGAGGGGAGCGATAGCAACCCATCCAAAGCGGTGTCGCGCTGAGCTTGCCACCGCACTCCAAGAGACCACCGTGCTGGTTGAAGATGAGTGCTTTCATGCCATAGTAGCGGATGAAAGGCAACAAACTCGGACACCATAATGAGGAAGCTTCAGAATACCTGGATACTAAACCGCTTAGCTGATCTGTAGGCATGTATCCGCATAAATCTGCGGCTCACTTTCCGCTTGTTCTCGCGCATGATATGAGGAACGCGTTAGCGGACTCGATTGGACGTGATGGAATCCCATCTCCAAGCCGATGTTGCGCCAGCGATCAAACTCCCGAGGTGTTACATAACGCTCAACCGGCAGACGCTTTTCATACGGCTGTAGATACTGTCCAATCGTCATGATGTCACAGGAGACCGACCGCAGGTCCCTCATCAGCTCAACGACCTCATCAAACTGCTCGCCAAGTCCAACCATGATGCCGCTCTTTGTGAGCATACCGCGCCGCTCACGATCACGTCGTTCGGCTGCGCGCCGCAGCAGGGTGCGCGACTGCTGGTAGTCGGCGTCCGGTCGCACGCGTCTATAAAGACGCGCGATCGTCTCCGTGTTGTGATTGAGCACGTCGGGTTGGGCATCGAGTACGGTGTTGAGCGCCGCTTCGTCGCCGTTGAAATCGGGAATCAAAACCTCGACTTTGCAGTCAGGGTTAAGCACTCGCACCTGACGAATCGTTTCGGCCCAATGGGCAGCACCACCGTCAGGCAGATCGTCTCGATTCACTGAAGTGATTACGGTGTGGGCGAGATTCAGGTGTCGCACCGCTTCCGCTACGTGACGGGGCTCCTCACTGTCGAGCGAGCCGGGCTGCCCTTTACTCACCGCACAAAAGCCGCAGTGGCGCGTGCAGATATCACCGCCGAGCATGAATGTCGCCGTGCGGTCCGACCAGCATTCAAAGATGTTCGGGCAACGCGCTTCCTGGCAGACCGTGTGAAGATTCAAACCTTCGATCAGCTTCAAGACATGGTTCTGGTTGGTTGGATTGCCCAAGCGAATCCTCAGCCAGTCAGGCTTAGGCTGGCGCAGTCTGGGAGTATTGTTAATGACGGTTAGTTCGCGGGCCAAATACGAATTACCTCGGTTAATGGTGCAACTTTCCTATACCGGCACCATTTTAACATCGTGCTACTAATTAGGCACTCGCCGCTCCAGCTCTATAGCTAAGACTTGGCCTGCTTGAGTAGACGTCCGCGAAGCGGGCAGCAGGGATTTAGACCCAAGGGCCGCAGTTGGAAGT
>JAIVJP010000305.1 GCA_020199975.1 Acidobacteriota bacterium | reverse complement strand
GTTTGGGTGAGATGAAGCGCAATTTTGAAGGTTATAGGGAGCAGTTGCGCGGCTATTAAGGAGGCGGTTAATAGGAAGGCCTTCCTGCGCCCTGGGTAGCAAAGCGAGCATCGTTCGTCGTAATATCGACATCGAAGGCAGTCTGAAACCGTGACTGCGCCTATAGAAAAACAGGGAATTAAGAATGGCATTATTGGAAATAGTTACGTGGCCGAATCCAATACTCGATACGCCGGGGGAGCCAGTAACCGACTTCGGAGACGATCTCAAAAAGCTGATTGGCGACATGTTGGAGACCATGTATGCGGCGCCGGGAGTTGGTCTGGCCGCGGTCCAGGTGGGTGTACCTAAGAGACTGTTTGTCATGGATTGCTCGGCTGGCAAAGATCCTGACCAGCGTGTCGTAATGGTCAATCCAGAGGTTCTGCACGTCGAGGGTAATCAAAATGGGGAAGAGGGCTGTTTGTCTTTTCCGGGAATCTTTACGCCTGTCGAGCGCAGCCTGCGAGCGGTCGTACGTGCCCATGATATTAATGGCAACGAGTTTGAACTTGATGACACGGAACTTACTGCCCGCTGCATGCTGCACGAAACTGACCATTGCGACGGTATTGTTTTTATCGACAAGATGAGCCCGCTCAAACGCGATCTTGTGAAACGCAAGATCAGGAAGCTGCAAAAAGCAGGGAAGTGGGAGTGAAGGTCAGGAGGCGGAGGGCAGAAACTCAGAAATGGCCGATAAACGCTGTCGAATGCTTGCGCATCGGCCGCGTTTTTTGTTTGGTGGGTTTTAGATCCTAGTGAGAGGTTCGACTGGGGTGGGCATCGCCCCAACTGTGATAATATTTTCGAAAAACAGCATTGGAGCTTCATATGCCGACAGAATTCCGTAACGAGCCGTTTACTGATTTCAGCAAAGAAAAAAATGGCCAGGCGATGCGGGATGCGATAGCAAAGGTGCAAGGTGAGCTTGGCCGCGAGTATCCGCTGGTGATTGGTGGCGAGCGGATCATGACGGAGGGTAAGTTGGAGAGCATTAACCCGGCCAACCGCAACCAGGTAGTGGGCCGCTTCCAGAGGGCGACTAAAGAGCTTGCGAATCGGGCCGTTGACACAGCGCACGAAACGTTCCAAGCCTGGAAGAATACGAGCCCATCAGAGCGCGCAGATCTGCTGTTTCGTCTCGCCGGTCTCTTGCGTGAACGGAAGCATGAAATGTCGGCATGGATGATCCACGAAGTTGCTAAGAGTTGGGCCGAAGCTGACGGTGACACCGCCGAGGCGATAGATTTTTGCGAGTTCTACGGCCGCGAGATGCTGCGCTATGCCAGCCCGCCACCGCTCACGAAGATTCCAGGCGAAGAAAATCGTCTCGAATACACTCCGCTCGGCGTGGGGGCCGTTATCCCACCCTGGAACTTCCCGCTGGCAATTATGGCGGGAATGACTGTGGCTTCGGTAGTCACGGGAAATACAGTTGTACTCAAGCCTTCTTCGGATGCGCCCACCATCGCTTACAAATTCTTCGAGCTGTTTGAAGAGGCAGGGCTGCCTGCCGGAGTTGTAAACTTCATGACCGGATCCGGAGCGGAAGTGGGCGATGTCGTGGTGGACCATCCTAAGGCACGCTACGTGGCCTTCACCGGTTCGAAGGAGGTTGGTCTGCGTATAAACGAGCGCGCGGCCAGGGTCAACGAAGGACAAATCTGGATCAAGCGCGTGGTGGCCGAGATGGGCGGGAAGGACGCAATCATAGTTGCTGACGATGCCAATCTTGACGACGCGGCATCCGGAGTTGTTCAAGCCGCATTCGGCTTTCAAGGGCAAAAATGCTCGGCGTGTTCACGCGCAATCATTGATGCGAAAGTCTACGAACCAATGCTGGAAAAGATTGCCGAACGAACACAACAGATTAGGGTAGGTGATCCGCGTGACCCGAACTCTAGTATGAGCGCCGTCATCAACGAAAACGCCTTCAAGACCATCAACGCTTACATCGAGAAGGGCCAGGCGGAGGGCGGACGCCTGGTGGCGGGAGGCGGTTCTGATGGCGAGCAGGGGTAAAGCCCCTGGCGACCATCGAACAGGAAGAAATATTTGGGCCGGTACTGGCCGTGATCAAAGCCAGTGACTTCGATGATGCGCTGAAGATCGCCAATGATACGCAGTTTGGCTTGACCGGTGCGGTCTATAGCGCCGATGAGGACAGACTCGAGCGAGCGCGGCGTGAGTTTCATGTCGGCAACCTATATCTCAATCGCAAGTGCACCGGCGCTTTGGTAGGAGTTCACCCGTTTGGGGGCTTCAATATGTCGGGCACCGATTCAAAAGCCGGGGGGCACGATTATCTAGCGCTGTTTTTGCAGGCTAAGCTCTGGTCAGAGCGAACGGGAGCCACCGTGAGCAAGAGAGCTGAAATGGGAACAGCCGTATGAAGTGAATTGACCAGGTCTTGATTGCGATGGTGCACAGGTGACAGGAGGCCCCAGGCAACTGTCACCTGTACCTCTTTCTGAGTTCAAACTATGCGTATTGTTTTCATGGGTACTCCCGAAGCAGCCGTGCCCACATTGAAACGGTTAGTCGCAGACGGCCATGAGATCGTGGCCGTCTGGACGCAACCGGACAAGCCGTCGGGTCGAGGAAACAGAATAGCAACTAGTCCAGTCAAGAAGCTTGCGCTTGCGCATGGCCTCACCGTTCATCAACCCGCGAGGATAAGAACTGCCGAATCCCAGGCTCTGTTTGCATCGCACAATGCTGATCTGGCAGTAGTGGTGGCCTACGGCCGCCTTCTACCAGCCGGTCTTCTAAGAGCGCCGAAGAGAGGTTGCATCAACGTTCATTTCTCTCTGTTGCCACTCTACCGAGGCGCAGCGCCCGTCAACTGGGCCATCATTAACGGAGAAGAGAAGACAGGTGTCACAACAATGTTCATTGAAGAAGAGTTGGACTCGGGTCCCATCTTACTCCAGCGAGAAACTCAGATCGGCGAAATGGAAACGGCGCCTGAACTCATAGGTCGACTCGCGGAGATTGGAGCCGAACTGCTAGGGGAGACCCTGGCTCAGCTTGATGAAATCACGCCTCGGCCTCAGCACGACCGGGATGCCACTTTCGCTCCTATGCTGCGCAAAGAAAACGGGTTGATTAATTGGTCTCAAAACGCTTTTGCCGTTGAACGCACCATTAGAGGCCTTCAGCCATGGCCAAATGCATACACGCATCACCAAACACACCGCCTGGTCGTCTGGCGGGCAAAAGCCGCCCGCGCAGAATTGTCGAACGCTGTCCCGGGTGAAGTGGTGGCCTCTCAAGGCGATGACCTGATTGTCAAATGCGGCGGGGAGACAATGCTTCGGCTCATTGAGGTACAACTGGAGGCAAAGCGGCGCATGAGTGTGCGCGACTTTATGAATGGCACACATCTCAAAGTTGGCGATGCCCTCGCTTAGGGAATTTCGAGAATTCGGAGCCCGATGCCTGAAGGGTTGAGGATTCTTCAGGTTCACCCTTTAAACTGGTAGGCCAATGGCACAACCCCGAAATACACCGGAGCATCTCAGCCGAGGACCTTCGAGGCGTTTCGACCCGGCAAAACAACTATTAATGAAGGCCTGGCGCGTGGTTAATGAGAACGGTTCTTGATTGCGCCATTCGAACCGTAAACATCGTTAGTTACCGGAAATAGGCTTCTTGCGGCGGGTGATAGCGGGTGTTAGACTTCGCAGCTTGGTTTTAACGGTATCAAGTTGGAGCGGAGCGAGGAATCAAGCTTAGTGGGTGTCGTAAATCAAGCACTCTCAGCACTCAGGCGAACGGGCCTCGTAATACTGATTGCCATCGCATTCTTGTTCGGACTGGCCACTACGGTTTATTTGTCGCTGCGCAGTCCTGAAGTTACGGTTCCTGAGGTCGTGGGCAAGGATCGCTTCGAGGCCGAGCGGATATTGGGGAATGCCGACTTAAATTTCCGCGTGCGGGCAACCAGACCCAGCAATCGGGTCGAACCCGACACGGTGCTCTTTCAATTGCCGCGCGCTGGAGAAGTGGTCAAGTCGGGTCAGACAGTCGCGATGGATATAAGCCGCGGTGCGAAAGAGGGAGAGGCTTCGGAAGCCGTCGTTAATGACAAAAAGGCGAGCGATGAGACGGTTCTCGAGAACCGGAACACGAACACGTCGAAACCGGCCAAGAATTACAACGAGAATAAGCCGAAACGAAATAAGAACACCAGCCAGAACGCTAATGAAAACTCGAACGCGAATGCAAGTAGACCTCGCAAAGTTACTAACACTGCAAATGCAAATACCGGTGGAGCGGAAGCCAATAGCAACGCGAGCCCAAGCCGCACTGTAAATGAGAACGATAACAGACCGCCTCCCGGGCCCAAGCCTGCGCCCACTGGTCGAAACAACAATCGGGAGAAGCGCTAGCTTGTAGAGGGTTCAGGCGAAACACGCTGTTACAATCTGATGGTGAATACCAGAACAATAGACATCGCGCCTTCGATTCTGTCATCCGACTTTTCACGCCTGGGCCAGGAGATAGAAGCAGTTGAACGCGGTGGAGCTGCTATCGTCCATGTTGATGTGATGGATGGCCATTTTGTTCCGAATATCACAATTGGTTTGCCCGTGGTCAAGTCGATCTCGCGGTCGACGAAGCTACCGATTGATGCTCACTTGATGATCTCCGAGCCGGGTCGGTATGCCGAGCAGTTTGTGGCTGCGGGCGCAAAGATGGTTTCGATCCATGTCGAAGCGGATGCGAACGAACATCGCGGAAGTCGTAGCCGCTGGCGCTGAGATTATAGTCGCGGGCTCGGCTATTTTCGGCGCGCCCGATCCGCAGGTCTCAGTTCGTGATTTGCGCGAAGCTACGGTCGAGTGGGTGTAGGTGATTTTTGATTTTCAATTGCCGATTGCCGATTGCCGATTGCCAATTGCCAATTGCCAATTGGCTGGTTTATGTGGCTCGGCGCCGCATGACGCAAAATGTTAATTAGAATTAAAATCGGCAATTGGCAATAAATGGAGGATTTACATATGCACTATCGCTTTATGGCGCTAGCGACACTTTGCGTCGCGCTACTCCTGAGCGCAATTCCCACTGCTCTGGCGCAAGGCAAACCTCAGAGTGATCTTTCGGCCATCCAACGTCTGGACGTTATGCGGTCGAAGCTTGATTCTCTGCGTCGTTCGCTCAACAACGCCATCTCTGCGCTGACGCCGAAGAGCACAGACAAGAAGGAAGCCGTGGACGATCCGCGACAAAGACTGCAAGGGTTGGAGGAAGAGGTCGGTTCGATCCTTTCAGAAGTTAATGACATTCGCGGCAAACAGGAGCGCTCAGAGCGATACGATGCAACCGTGCTCGATCGGCTTGAAACGTCAGTGGTCGACATCGACACCCGTGTGCAGGCTGGCCTGCAGGCCACTGCAAGCGCCAGAACTGCCAGCGCTGCTTCCGGAAGGGCACCTGCCAAGAAGAAGAAAAAAGGAAAGTTCTTTGGGCTCTTTGGTGGTGGAGGCGAAGACAAATATGCTGATTTAACTGGCGAGGTCGCCCCGGGGCGCGATCGCGTGCTGTTCGAAGAGGCCGTAAAACAAGTGCGTAAAGGAAGCCATGAAACCGGGCGGCTCCTCTTTACGACAATTATTAATACTTATCCCGATTCTCCTTTTCTAGCTCTAGCAAAACTTGCAATCGCAGATTCCTTTTATCTTGAAGGAACCACGAGCAACTTGATCCAGGCTGCGCAGGCATATCAGGATTGGCTAACCTTCTTCCCGACCGATCCTCTGGCCGATGATGCCATGCTGAAGGTTGCGGAATCCGAGATGAGACAGATGGGTCTCGCGGATCGGGATATCACCCATGCGCGAAAAGCCGAACAGAGACTGAAAGTCCTGATGCAGCAGTTCCCGCAGACCAAGCTCCGGCCGGATGTTGAGCAGCGCTTGCGCGACGTTCAGGAAAATCTGGCAATGCACAACCTGCAGATCGGCAATTTTTACTACAAGGCCAAATACGAGCAGCAGAAAGGTGGTTTGAAGGGTGCTCAGTCCCGTTACCGGGAGATTGTTGAAAAGTATCCCGACTTCTCGTTCATGGATGAGGTCCTTTTCCGCCTGGCCGCAACCTACCAGCAGGAAGAAGAGCCGGACGAAGCGGCAAAATACTACCAGCAGATTCTTCGGAATCACCCCAACAGCGAGTTCGGGGAGAAGGCTCGCGAGCAGCTGAGCATTATTGGCGCACCCATTCCCGAACCCGATCCGGCGCGAAAGAATATGCCCCCACCAGTACGTCCGGGAATGCTAGGAAATCTGCTCCAGCAGGTTAGCGGCAGAGCTGACGTTACCGTGGACAAGAATGGCGTCCTGATCAGCAAGGACGGCAAGGAGGGCACTGACCTGATTGACGAAGCACTGAAATACAACGGTCAACTGCCTACCAACATTACGCCGAAAGCACCCATACAGCGCACCAACCCCAAGCCCGCGCCGGCGAACTCGACTCCAAGTTCCGGAGCTCAGAATGTAACTCCTGTGACTACTAGCGCGCCCGCTTCCGCGCCGGCCAAGCCTTGAGCGCGTTGAGGTTGAGTTCCTCGTCCGACGACAAGAGAGCGGCCTCAGATAAACACGGATTCTCACGGATTGATTTACGGGGGTTATCGAAGATGAGTCTCTTAAACCGCGGCTCCAGTTCGTTGTAGACTTCGAAGAAGCATCCAATGATCTTCTGGGTTGTTTCTCCATGTTTGAATCCGTGCTTATCTGTGTTCATCTGTGGCCTTAGATCGCGGAGTAAAGTCTGAGTTGCCCAATCAATTAACCGAGGCGATCGAGAGCGAACTCTTACGGCGACGCAAGGTGACCGTTACAACGGTTGCTGGGCTGATGGTTGCATCCATTCTTCTTACCTTCGCGGCCTACATCAGCAAGGGTTTCCTGCGCCAGCAACATAATCCCTCACTGGACATTGCGTTACGAATCACCATTCTCATTTTTGGACTTGGCTCAATCGCTCTGCGTCGCACAAGATTCGCAACGATGCGACTGCAGGACATCGGAGCTCTAGCTGGCGCCTCAGGGCTGCTGCGCACACTGGAGAAAACGACCATTCAGGTGGCGCTAATTGGCGCCGCGATCTCGGCGATGGGATTCGTTACCACCCTCCTGACGGGCAACGACTTCTATACCTATGGTGCAACCCTGGTTGCCGTATTCGTGTTGCTCTATTGCTTTCCAACTCATTCTTCGTGGCGACGAACATTGCAGCAGTTTGCGCAGGTTCCTGCCGATCCAGCCGTAGCGGGACAAGCGGAATAGCCTTTAACGTGTCTACGCCTCTCTTTACGCTTCCGTCGTTTGCGAAGATCAATTGCAGCTTGCTCATCCTGGGAAAACGTCCCGATGGCTACCACGAGATCAGGACGGTGCTGCAAACCGTTTCGCTTCATGACACTCTTCGGTTCGCTACCGCTTCGGACTCTGACATATTGCTATCTTGTGATGATCCCCTGATTCCAACCGATCATAACAATCTGATTGTGCGGGCGGCAATTGCTCTGCGAGATCGTTATAAGGTTCGGGCCGGGGCGCGTATCCACCTCGAAAAACGAATTCCGGTTCAGGGAGGACTCGGCGGGGGCTCATCAAATGGAGCGGTAACTCTGTTAGGCCTCGCGCGTCTGTGGAAGGTCAGGACGAACGTCTCGGAGTTAGCTGAGTTGGGAGCCGGGTTAGGTTCCGACGTCCCATTTTTTCTAGGCGGAGGTAGGGCACTTGGTACGGGGACCGGAACAAGCATCTCTTCGCTTCCGGATCTTGCGGCGCAGTATCTTCTGATCATAGCTGCTAACGCTACCGTGGCCACCGCGGAAGCCTATAAAGCACTCAGCTTAGCTGCCTTGACAACGCGGAACTCCGACTCTATCCTTGCTATTTCGCGTGGATCAACCAATTCATCAGATTGGGATCAGTGGCCTGTCTCTGAAGACTTGGAGAATGATTTCGAGCAGGTGATCTTTGATATTGAGCCTGAGATTGGGCGAGTTAAGAGCGCCCTGGTTCAGGCTGGTGCTCGTAGCGCTTTGCTCGCTGGAAGTGGTTCGAGCGTTTTTGGTATCTTTGACAACCGGGAGGCGCAGCAGCGCGCCCTTGAGCAGATTCGGGCGGAAAGCGGCTGGCGCATTTTTCCCTGTGCAACTCTGTCGCGCGAAGAATACATTCGAGCGATGGGATCCTGTGGTACCCCGCTCTTACGCTCTTTTGATCTGCGATCCGATACTGGGGCGTAGCCAAGTGGTAAGGCACCGGTCTTTGGAACCGGCATTCGTAGGTTCGAATCCTCCCGCCCCAGCCACTTTTCAATAATAAGTGATCAGTGAAAGATGACCAGGGAAAGCCTTCTGACTTCGCACCTGTTAGCTCGTTACTGATGTTATGGGCACGACCGGCAGTATAAAAATCTTTTCCGGAAACGCGAACCCAAGACTGGCGGAAGAGATTTGTCGCCATCTGGGTTGTGATATGGGGCGCGCCTTTGCGGAGCGCTTCTCAGACGGCGAGTTTAACTTTCAGATCGACGAAAACGTTCGGGGTGGGGATGTCTTCATTGTTCAGCCCACGTGCCCGCCGACTGATGAGCACTTGATGGAGTTGCTGGTGATGCTCGACGCATTCCGTCGATCATCGGCAGAACGCATCACGGCCGTGATTCCGTATTATGGCTACGCGCGCTCTGACAAGAAAGATCGGCCGCGCGTGCCCATCTCGGCGAGGCTCGTGGCAAACCTGATTACGGTTGCCGGCGCTGATCGTTTGCTGACGATTGATCTGCATGCGGCGCAGATTCAGGGGTTCTTTGATATTCCTGTGGACCACTTGTATTCGGCACCAGTAATGATTGGCTACTATCAGGACAATCCGTTGCCGAATCTGACGGTGGTTGCTCCTGACACCGGTGGTGCAGAAAGAGCCCGCGCGTACGCGAAACGCCTGGATGCTGAGCTTGCGCTTTGCGACAAGCGACGCGAGAAAGCAAATGTCGCAGAAGTGATGAATGTGGTGGGTGATGTCCGCGGTCGAAGCTGCCTGGTTGTCGACGACATGTGTGACACAGGCGGGTCGCTTACGAAAGTTGCTCGAGCTTTGAAAAATGCAGGAGCGGAAAGCATTCACGCCTGCTTCACGCACCCGGTTTTGTCGGGCAAGGCTGCAACACTGCTGGAGCAGTCAGAGATCGAACAGATAATTGTCACGAATACGATTCCGCTACGCGATCACGCGTGCGAGTTGGAGAAGATAAAGGTACTTAGTATCGCGCCGCTTCTGGCGAAAGCGATCAAGTCGATCCATGAGGAAACCAGTGTTTCCTCGCTCTTCGTGTGAAGGGCAAACACTGATGGCTTAAAAGAAGACCATCAGCGACCAACGGGATTTTAGATTTTAGATTTGCGATTGCTTGTTCATTCATTGAAGTGGCTGCCGCGCACTACCTGGCGTCAGCAACATCAATCGCAAATCAAAAATCAAAAATCAAAATCCTCCTGGGTCGCTGAACGTCTGTAAGAGGAGTGATTATGACTGAGCATAAAGACATAATGGTGAAGGCTAAAGTGCGTGAGGGCCGCGGCAAGAACGACGCTCGTCGCAGGCGGCGCGCGGGATTGGTTCCAGTTACGGTTTATGGCGGCGGCGGCGAGACGGTGGCAGCGGCGGCGCCGCTCAGTGAACTGGCAGCGATTCTTAGATCTGAAGCCGGTCGAAACACGATTTTCACTATAGACATCGAGGGCTTGGGCGCCAGCGAGGTCATGTTCCACGATAGGCAGATCGATCCCGTGCGCAGCCGATTGTTGCACGCGGATTTCCAGCGATTGGTTAAAGGCCAAAAGATCGAAGTGACCGTTCCCATCCACCTGGTTGGCGAGCCGATCGGAGTACGTGAGCAGGAGGGGATCCTGGAACAGATTATTCGCGAGATTGAGATTCGCTGCGAGCCGCGCGAAATCCCGGACGCGATTGATGTCGTCGTTTCGAATCTTGGGGTTCACGATGTACTGCACGTTTCCGATATCCAGGTTGGTGAGAACATCGAGATTCTTAATGAACCGGATACCGTAATTGCCACGGTTGGCATCGTGAAGGAAGAGCCGGTTGCGGCACTGGTGGTTGAAGCCGAAGTTCCGGCGGAGCCTGAAGTAATCGGCAAGGGTAAGAAGGAAGAGGAGGGTGCCGGCGACGAGGGCGAGAAGGGCGAGAGGGGCAAGAAGGAATAAAGCATTTCCCATTGCCAATTGCCGAGTTTCAATTGGTCTTGGGTCGTTGGCCTTAGGTCTTGGACGGATTGGGCTAGGCAAACTCCCATCTCCGGTGACCCAAGAGCAATTGGCAAAAGACAATTGGCAATGTAATGCGTCTCATCGTAGGTTTGGGAAACCCGGGCGCCGAATATGACTGGTCGCGTCATAACCTGGGGTTCATGCTAATTGACAAGTTGGCTCGTGATGCCGGGATTGCAGTGAACCGGCGCGAGTGTCAGGCGTTGGTAGGGCGGGCCGAGATTGCAGGTTGCGCAGTCAAACTCGTCAAGCCGCAGACTTTCATGAATCTGAGCGGCGAGTCGGTCTGTTGCTTGTTTGCCAGGCACAAGGTCCAAGCGCCAGCCGAAGGGTTAATCGTCGTATCCGACGATCTGGCTTTGCCGTTCGGTAGGATTCGTATTCGGGAACGTGGTTCGGCTGGGGGCCACAACGGCTTGAAATCGATCATCGGTTGCCTCGGCACCAACGAGTTTGTGCGGCTACGAATTGGAATACAGCCGGACCATCCGATTAGCGATTCGAAGCGCTTTGTTTTGGATGTGTTACCCAAGGGAGCGCGAGCGGAAGTTGAAAGAGTTCTGGAACAAAGCGTAGAGGCTCTGAGCGTCATCCTCAAGGATGGTGTTCGGAAAGCAATGACGGAATATAACTGATTTGCAATTGCCAATTGCCGATTTTGGAATCACCGGATTCTGGAGGCTGTAATTCTATAGTTCTTTAAATCGGCAATTGGCAATCGCAAATCGAAAATATTAAATCCCTTCTTGCTTCATCAAACGAGATGAGGCTCGACATCCATAAGGAGGATGATTTTGGAAGCACCCAGGCAATACGAAGTAGTCTTCATCGTCGATGCCGGCGCTGATGACGCTGAGGTCGATCGCCTCACCGAGAACCACAAGCAGATCGTCACCGACCAGGGCGGCGTCATAACCAAATCAGAAAGCTGGGGCAAACGGCAGTTGGCTTATGAGATTCTTCATAAGACGGAAGGCACCTTTGTGCTGATGGAGATCGAAGGCTCGGGTCGCGAGATAGCCGAGCTGGAACGGCGCATGCGGGTCAACGATCGCATCATCCGGTACTTGACCGTGCGCGTCGATGAAGATCGGCGCCGCGCCGAGAAGTTTAAGGACCGCCGCACCCGCAAAGCCGCGAAGAGGCCAACTTCACGTGGTGGTTCGCCACGCGGGGCTTCCGTCCCTGAGTTCGCTGCTGCTGACGAGAATGATGAAGGCTAGTGAGCTGTGAATCCCAGGGTAACAGTTGTTGAGCGCGCCGCGCCTAAGACGGTTAAGTCACCCGCAATCACCTACCCGCGATTCAACGAATCACGATTGACGATCTACGAGGAAACACTATGTCGAGTAACTATGAAGACCGCAACCGTGGATACAATGGCGACGAGGATATGGATCGAGGGCGGCCCATGCAGTCGCGTGGCGGTCGTCGCATGCACAGACGAAGAATCTGCCGGTTCTGCATCGAGAAAGCCGATCTCATCGATTTCAAGGACGTGAGACTGTTGCAAAACTATATTCCCGAGCGCGGCAAGATCATTCCTAGACGTATCACCGGCAACTGCGCCACGCACCAGCGTATGCTTGCCGAGGCAATTAAACGGGCACGCAATATCGCGCTGCTTCCCTATTCAACCGACTAAGTTAGGAGCGCGAGAGATGGCACACACCAAAATACTTTTACGCGAAGACGTTGATGATCTCGGCGCTCGTGGCGAGATAGTCCGAGTCAGGTCCGGGTATGCACGCAACTTTCTGCTGCCGCGCAAGCTCGCTGTGGAGGCGACGGCGGGTAACGTCAAGCAGATCGAGCGGGAGCGCGCTGT
>JAIVJP010000246.1 GCA_020199975.1 Acidobacteriota bacterium | reverse complement strand
TCTTCACTTTGTTGATCGCTCGAACTAGCTGGCCCAGATCCTGAGGCACAAAAGCCTTGGCCGCTGAACCCTCCTGTAGCGCGCTTCCGTCACCTACAAACACCAGCAACTGGCCGGGTGTGGCGTCCTCTGGAATCTGCACGGGAATTCGCTGTACAAATTGCTTACCGGCTTCGGTTCTCACGTAAGCCTGAATCTCCACTTTCTCACCACGCCGTACTTCAGTGCGGTCAAGAGCGATTCGTTCGAGCGTGCCGGCATACTTTGTGTCGCTTGAAGAAATGTCGAGCGTAACGCCATCAATCTGTACGTCGTCGAAGCCGCTGCTCATTAGCGACCCGATTGGCGTGGCCACGGAGCCGGCCGCCATGATCGCTGAATTACCGGACGAGAAACGTCGGTCCAGCTGCACATTCTCCTGTCCTTTAACCCTAATCTCGCCTTTGATGCTGATCGTTGATTCGCCCAGCGCCCGCTCGCTGGAAGTGATCGTGTTAAAAACTGTGATGTTCAAGAGCAAAGGCGTCAGGAATGAATCATTGGCGACCTCGTATGAATAGGTCTCGGTCCGGTCGCGGCTGGTGTGCAGATTGATTTTTACAGGAATCATTTTCGGAGCCCGACCAAGGCTGCCGAACACGCCCGCGGCACGGTCCTGCGAAATCGCGCCCATCATCTGGCCGGGTACAGAGAGCTTGAAAGAATTGTTAACATTGGCGATCACCGTAACTACGGACGTCTCGGTCATCGGCATATCTGCCGCACCCAGGCTTAAAAACGGATGGCCAAACGCATAGATGCGATCCCCGTCGCGGAAAGTAACCGTTCCCGAAGCTGCAATCGAATAGTCTCCCCGAACAAGCTGCACGCTCAGCGACGTGCCGGGTGCCAGCGTTTTTTCATTCGCCTCACCGAGTGGAGTGATTGCTGCCGAACCACCGGCACCGGAAATCGGTAGTAAACCATTGGCCAACAATTGCGGAGCAAACAGCGAAAGCGATTCCTGGCTAATACCACTGAAGACTACGGGCGTGGCAATCGGCGTCATCTGCTGACCCATTAGAGCGACAAGGGGCGAGCCGGCTGAGACAGGAGCGATTAGCGAAGTTGCAGTGACCGCTTGCTTCGGGAGGACGGGCTTCCATTCGGTTGCGGCCAGTTGCGCGAAGGATACCAATCGCGGAGCTCTTTGCTTACGGGTTTCATCTACCTTGCCCTTCTCAAAGATATCGATCATTTGCTTGATGGGCGTGATGCCGGCAATAGGTTCTTTGGAAAACGGGAAACTAAAAGCTATGGCGCCGACAAGGCGACCATCGACGTAGACCGGCGAACCAGACATTCCGGCGAAGACTCCAGTCTTCTCCACATTCGATCCACTCAGCCGGGCAATGATTGCGGATTGTCGCGGCCCTGGAAAACCCGGCAAGACACCCAAAATCTCTACACCAAACTCCTGCGCTTCTGTGCCTGAGAAAACCGTTCTTGCCACTCCCTTCATTCCCGGACGCAGGTCTTCAAGCGCAAACAACCGCGGATCTTTGTCGCTCGTCGCCTGCCTTTGAGCCAGAGCCAAGCGGGACGGCATGGAGATGGCAAAGAGTGCCATCAGAATTACGAGGAATCTCTTCATTAACTACCCCTTATACCGTCGAGAAATCTGGAAATTGAGATGCGACCGAACGGATTCAGCACCCCAAGTGGACTATAACCTCGGCTCTGGTGGCGGTCAAGGTCGTCTATATCAGGCGAAAGCGACGGCGGTCCACTTTTCGACCGACAGTACGGTCCTTAGATGTGCAAACTCAGGTATTCATTCCAGGTTGCGCTTGGCGCACTGGTTAGCGCATGGTAACGTCCGAGTCGGGGCGTGTTTCCATGAACTTCATGGCAGGTTTCATTCTTGTGGGC
>JAIVJP010000304.1 GCA_020199975.1 Acidobacteriota bacterium | reverse complement strand
AGTATGCATGGGGTCCGAAGGGTTTTACTCGAAAGGCAAGCGACAAGCCTGAGGCTGCCGCTTCATCAGATTCTCATCTCGAAAGATGCGACCAACGAAGAGTATGAGGAGAAGATGGGCGAAGCATTTTCAGTGTACCGTGGTAAGGGAATAGATTCGATAATATTTGGTGATCTCTTTCTTGAAGACATCAGAGCCTATCGCGAGCAGTTCCTAGCGCGGCACCATATGCGCGGCCTTTTCCCCGTGTGGAAGCGTGACACGTCCCGCTTCATCAAAGAGTTTATAGAATTAGGATTCAAGGCGGTCGTCACGTGTGTGAACTCAAACGCGCTTGACCGGTCGTTTGCGGGAAGAATGATTGATGACGCTTTCCTTTCATCGCTTCCCGTTGATGTTGATCCATGTGGCGAGCACGGGGAGTTTCATTCCTTTGTGTTTGATGGACCGATTTTCAAGGAGGCGGTGAGCTTTTCTATGGGCGTAACTGTTTCAAGAAACTCTTTCTGGTTCTGTGATTTATTGCCAGCATGATTTACTTTCTCGGCCAGGTACTGGTTCAGCCACCATAGGCATAAGGATGTAAGCGATGAAGACATCACAACAGATTGTTTCGTTTCTGCCTTCCGCTACTGAGATAGCCTGCGCTTTGGGGTTGACTGATCAGCTCGTGGGAATCACCCACGAGTGTGACTACCCGGTGGAAATTGAAGGAAAGCCTGTCGTCGTTCGCAGTGCTCTCCCCATAGAAACCATGAGTCAACGGGAGATTGATGTGGCCGTCGCCGACCGGATGCGAGCAGGACAGAGCCTCTACCAAGTGGATGAGAAGCTCTTGCAAGAACTCGAGCCGGACTTGATCCTGACGCAGGACTTGTGTCAGGTCTGCGCGCCCTCAGGAACTGAAGTATCGCAAGCGCTAAATTTGCTCCCCAAGAAGCCGCGAATCCTCTGGTTGACGCCAAACTCGCTCGAACAAATCTTCGCTAATGTGCGCGAGTTAGGCGAAGCGACCGGCCGCGCCAAAGAGGCTGACGAGTTAATCGCAAACGGCCGTTCCAGGTTGGAAAAAATAGCGGCAGTGACAAGCAGGTTATCACGCCGGCCGCGGGTCTTCTGTATGGAATGGCTCGATCCGGTTTATTGTAGCGGCCATTGGGTGCCGGAGATGGTGACACTCGCAGGAGGGGAAGATGCGCTTTCGCGCGAGGGTAAGGATTCCGTACGTGTTGCCTGGGATGATGTCGTGAAATTGGCGCCTGAAGTTCTGATTGTCACTCCGTGTGGCTTCAATCTGGAGAAGTCCATCGAGCAAGCCCGCCAGTTGGTCCGTTATCCTGGTTGGTCAGATCTTCCGGCTGTCCGCGAAGGCCGGGCGTACGCCGTGGATGCTAACTCTTTTTTTGCTCGCCCGGGGCCGAGAGTGGTGGATGGCACCGAGCTCTTGGCTCATCTCATCCATCCCGCCCTGTTCGAATGGAAAGGGTCTACAACTGCGTATCAACGGTTGGATTTTTGAGCGTTGGATAGTAGTTTCGATCAAGGCTTCAGGTTGCAAGAATTAGAGTCGTGGGCGCAATTGCGTCAGCTTACCGAACCCGTCCTTGCAACCTGAAAGTGTCAACACGCCCACAGCGTGTCGTTTAAGAGCCTTTCTTTGTGAAAAGGCCGCCCGCCAGAAACACAGCCCCAAGTAAGAGATTTAAAGCGTGGTCCGCCAAGGTCAGTTTTAGGGGACCCACGGGCCACAGACGATTGTTGGCAGCGTCTCCCAGTACCATACCGCAAAGGCCGAGCGCAAGATGGAGTAGGCCAAAAACCAGACAGAATCCCTTCGCTCCTGACAACGAGCCCGCGAATCCGAAGTAGAGGGCGAGTACGCCCGCAACGATGTGAATAACGTTATGCGCTGGATTTAGATTGAGGTTCAGAAGTGTTGGTGCGGCAAATCCAGCTACACCGAGCAGCAATAAGACGAGGCCCAGAACCTTGCAAACTGTCTTGGCCATGAGTGTTTTCTCCCGTTCGCCAAAGACTTAACACAACCGGTAGTACCGCGGAACTCAAATAGGTCGTCAACGTTGATCCGTTTATCGGGTTTCAGCTCTATTCAGAAGTCCCCCAATGACAAAGACAAGGCCGAGAACGATGTGCAGAATGTGGTCACTCGTTCCCAGTTCGAGCATGCTGGGTATTACCTTCCATAAACGCGAATCGGCGGGTCCTGGCACACCGGCCGATGGCGACTGGTTGCTTCCCAACAAGAATCCTACAACTCCAATCAATCCATAAACGACCCCGAAAACCAGATTGAACATCCGCGCCCCGGCTGGAGTGCCACGCAAGCCGAAGTACAGGGAGACAGCGCCTGAGAGAATGTGGACTGCGGCGTTGTGAAAGAAGGTTAGGTGAAAACCAAGAAGGTCATTACTCACGAAGCCGACTATTCCGGCCAAGATGAATACCACTCCCATGATGGTAGCAATTCTCTTTGCCATGGTTTGTTTTTCCTCTTGAAAGTTGCAACTGGGCGGCTTGGCACCCTCATCGAAGGTGCGACCGCAGACTAACCGCGAGATAGTTCCCGAATTGAGCGGATGTATATCAAACAGGTACCCTATTTGCAAAGCTTTTTTCACTGGGAGCCAACCTGCCGTTACTGGGTTAATTTGGTGCGATGCTATACTGAGGATGGCGATCTCCCCCATAGATGAGAGCTACCAGGCTCGTTTCAGGAGGTTTGAAATGAGAAACTTCGAAGCGCTTATTGGTTTTGGAAGGCATTTGATGTCTGCGGCGTGTCTGTTGTTTGTGCTGGCGGCGACAACAAATGCTTATTCAATCGTAATGCGCGGTGGCAAACGCATCGAAATTCCAGCGCAGTTTAGTGTCACCAACATGACATTAACTTACGAGGCAGCGCCCGGCTTTTGGATTACTTTGCAGATGGCGGCTATTGATATTCCGGCAACGGAGCGCGCAAACAATCAAATGCCTGGCAGCCTGCTGGGCCGCGCCACCAAAGAAAAAGAATCACCTCGGACGTCAGAAAAAACAAGTGAGGCGCGGGAGTCCAAGGCTTCGCGTTCAGTTACTAATCGTGAACTTGAACCTTTTCAGCGCTCAAGACTGGAGAGCGAGCGCGCGTACGAGCAAAGACTGAAGGACCAGGGCCTTCCTCCGCTGGCGGTCCTGCGCGCTCAAGCTGCGGCGGACTCTGAGCGGTTCTGGCAGGAATTAGCCCGGAAAAGCGCAGAAGCAGAAGCTAACGAAAGAGCTTCACAACCCAGGCACAGATTGCTGCTTTGAGTGCCCAGCTAAATTATCTCCAGTCCCGTAGCGGTGAGCTTTCATCTGTTTCCCCAGAGGCCTTTACCGTTTACAGCGGCATTCCATTTTTCGGCGGGCGCTCTAGGGTAAACCCCGCGTTGTTCCGGGTACCGTTTGGTTTACCGATTGGTGGGGCCTTTGGCACGTTCAATGTGCCATTCGGCTCTCCCTCACGGTTTCATGGGTTCCGGCGAAATATAATAGTTGCTCCTGGAACACGCATTGGTGATCGAGGAGGCTTTAGAGGCAGGCCGCACGGGCGGCCACGTTAGCATTAATTGTGAGACGCAGGCCCAGACGTTTCGCAATAGCTCGGACTGTCTTACCAAGATCGAACCTGACGACAGTCAGTTGTCAGTGGTCCGTGTAACTGCCGAATCAGCTACGCCACTGACAACGGGCCACCGACCACTGACTAATGCCGAACAACTGGGAAACAATTATCGGATTGGAGATTCACGCTCAACTGAGCACCGAGTCGAAAATCTTTTGCGGATGTTCTACGCGCTTCGGTGATGAGCCGAATCAAAACACATGTCCTGTGTGTCTTGGCTTGCCCGGTGCGCTCCCCGTACTTAATCTTCGCGTGATCGAGCTCGGCGCGCGGGCGGCGTTGGCTCTCGGGCTGCATATCAATCAGACTTCAGTCTTCGCGCGCAAGAACTACTTTTATCCAGACCTGCCAAAGGGTTATCAAATCTCCCAATACGACCAACCGTTCTCGGCCAATGGTGAGTTGGAAATCATGACCACCGAACGAGACGACGCTGGACATCCCGTCGAGTGGAAACCGAAGAAGATTGCCATCACCCGCCTCCATCTCGAGGAGGACGCTGGCAAGAACGTGCACGAGGGACTTCCCGAAGTAGATCGTTACTCCTACATCGACCTAAATCGGGCAGGCACCCCGTTGGCTGAAATCGTTACCGAGCCGGACTTTCGCACGTCGTGGGAGGCCTACGATTATGTCAACCACGTTCGCCGCGCTTTGCAGTGGGTGGGTGCTTCCGAGGCCGATATGGAGAAGGGCAATCTTCGCTGCGAGGCCAATGTTTCGGTGCGTCGGATCGGCGACACCACCTTTGGAACAAAATCTGAATTAAAGAATTTGAACTCAGTGCGATTCATGCAGCGGGCAATCGAATATGAGGTGGACAGGCAAATCGGAGTGCTTGAATCGGGCGGGCGGTTGGTGCAGGAGACTCGGCTCTGGGACGACCGATTGATGGAAACGAGGCCGATGAGATCCAAGGAGGAAGCGCACGACTATCGATACTTCCCGGAGCCCGATCTGCCGCCGCTCGTTGTATCAGCAGAATTCATTGAACGAGTCCGTGCTTCGATGCCTGAGTTACCGGAAGCGCGTCGCAAGAGATTCATGGAGCAGTATGGAATGTCTTTTAGTGATGCATCACAACTGACGTCCGAGCGTTCGCTCGCTGACTATTACGAACAGGCCGCGGAAGCATCAGGTAATCCTCGTGCAACCGCAAACTGGCTCAGGTCTGAACTACTGCGTCAACTTGACGTCGCCGGCTTACAGACTAGCGCGTCGCCCGTTGCGCCCAGTGACTTAGGCGCGCTTTTGCGCATGATTGATGAGGAAAAGATTAGCGGCAAACAGGGCAAGGAAGTGCTGATCGAAATGTTCCGGACCGGAAAGGGCGCTGCCTTAATAGTTGACGAGCAAGGCTTGGTCCAAGTAAGCGATACCAGCGAGATTGATCAGATTATTGATGAGATACTGGCGGCGAACGCGCAGCAACTGGCTGGCTATCGTGCTGGTAAGGAAGTCTTGTTTGGTTTTTTTGTGGGCCAGGTAATGAAGGCCTCGAAGGGCAAGGCGAACCCGAAAGTCGTGAACGAGAGGTTGCGAGCAAAACTGCGAGGTTAGTTTTGGGGCGTGGGCCGTAAGCGCCAAGACTCGGCAGAGACAAGATTACTTCCTGCTGTGCTCCTCGATGCGGCTTTGCCGCCACGCAGTGCCGGAAAGGCTTTGCCTTTCCGGCCAGCTCTTTCAACAACCTAGGGCGGCTGTGTCGCCCTTTTAACTGGCGAGGTCCTCACAAATGACTCACATCTCTCGCGACAACCCCTGCTTTTACCTCACTTCGGTGGCTAAAGATCGTCTCTCCGTCTTTCGCAGCGAAGCGGTGAAAGGCGTCACATGTATACTCACCATAACCCTGTTCGACTCGGGCTGGTTGAGCGAGCTGAAGATTACCGTTGGTCAAGTGTAAGATGCTGGAATAGAACTATGTTGGAAGACGAGCCTCTGCTGGTGGATATTGATAGAATTGAGTGGCGGCGAGGTTGAAGCGGCGGCGTAGCCGCCAGACCCAGTGCAGAGATGAGACGGAAAGGCGCAGCCTTTCCGCACTGCGAGGCGGCAAGCCGCAAGACAAGGAAGAGAACAGGCCTGGAAGGGCCAGCCTCTTCCTCTTGCGAGCCGGCATGCCTCGGCGGATTAATGGAAGCCGGGTACTTCACTGGGCGGAGCGTCAAGAAGTGGATCTCAACGGCAAAGTAGCAATCGTCACGGGCGGAACGAAGGGTATCGGCCGCGGCATTGCGGAAGCACTGGTGCGCGAGGGCACAGATGTCTGCGTCAGTGCGCGTAAGCGCAGCGAGATAGATGAAACCGTAGGAGTCTTGGCGGGCTTAGAAAAGGGACGCGTCACCGGCATTGTTTGCGATGTCTGCGATCATTCCCAGGTGAAGGCGCTATTCGAGCGGACAATAGCAGACTTTGGTGGTCTCGACATACTCGTCAATAATGCAGGCATCGGAATCTTTTCTTCCGTCGAAGAAATGCCGCCTGAAGATTTTCGCTCTGTTCTAGAGACGAATCTCTTTGGAGTGTACTATTGCTGCCGTGAAGCGATCCCACTGATGAAGCAACGTGGCGGCGGTTACATCATTAATATGTCCTCTCTGGCCGGCGCTAATCCTCATCCCCGGATGGCTGCCTACAATGCATCAAAGTTTGGTCTTAATGGCTTTAGTGAAGCCCTGATGCAAGAGGTGCGGCACGACGGCATCAAGGTGAGCTACATCATGCCGGGCTCAGTGAACACGGAGTTTGGTGGTGACGAGCCTGGCGAAGACAAGAGCTGGCAGCTCCAACCGAAAGACATAGCCCGCGTCGTACTCGACCTACTCCATCACGACGAGCGCAGCCTTCCCAGCCGCGTCGAGATCCGGCCCAGTAAACCACCAAAAAAATAGATGCGAGCAGTCGTCCAACGCGTCACTCGTGCCAGCATCAGGGTTGAGGACGAAACTGTCGGTGAGATTGGGAAAGGTTTGGTTGTATTGTTAGGTATCGCCCGGGATGACACCGAGGGGGATGCGGAATATCTTGTCGGCAAGATTGGCGCGTTGCGCGTGTTTGACGACTCGGAAGGTCGAATGAATCTCTCGGTGACGGATGCAGGCGGCGCGCTGCTGGTGGTTTCGCAGTTCACTCTTTACGGAGACGTGCGGCGGGGCTTGCGTCCTTCATGGTTTGAAGCGGCAGGGCCGGAAGCTGCGGAACAGCTGTATGAGTTTTTTGTTACGCGGGCCAAATCCCACATCGGTGAGGTGGCCACTGGACGCTTTAGAACCATGATGCACGTTGAACTAGTCAATGATGGTCCGGTTACCATTTTGGTAGATAGCCGGAAGGTGTTTTAGTGAGAGGAAAACTGAATTGACTAAGGGGTTCCCACTCCATTAGGATGCCGCGGAATCTCAGTCAAGTGTATTGAGTCGTAAGGATGACGGAGGAGAACCATCAGGAGGCAAAGCACAATGAAGACAATTGCAGGTTCTATTTCAGTCTGTGTAATTGCGCTGGCGCTCGCAGTCTTTGGCTATGTAATCCAGGTGGAGGGGCGAAGCGCCAAAAAGGCTAAAGTGGCCATTTCTGCCGAGAAGGTAATCGCGTCGATCACATCCGCCATAGCCGCTAAACCCGGTAATTTGCTGGGGGTGGAGGTGGAGAACGAAGGAGGGAAGACCCTTTGCGAAGTTGAGATTCTCACTCCGGACGGTAAGACTTATGAGGTTGAGGTAGATGTCGCCAGCAATGCGGTAGTAGAAGTCGAACTGGAAGAT
>JAIVJP010000523.1 GCA_020199975.1 Acidobacteriota bacterium | reverse complement strand
TTCAATACCTGGGTGAGTTGGGAGAGGACGTAGAAGTGAAGCGCAACGATGAAATATCACTGACGGACATTGAAAGAAATCTGCCAAGTCGCCTTTTGATTTCGCCGGGTCCCGGCCAGCCGGAGGATGCAGGGATCTCTCTGGCGCTAATAGAGCATTTCGGGCATAGCGTTCCAATCTTGGGTGTTTGTCTGGGCCATCAGGCAATCGGGCAGGTATTCGGCGGGCATGTGGTTCGAGCGCCCACCGTTGTGCATGGCAAAGGCTCTGAAATCTTTCATGACGGTAAGTCGATCTTTCAGGATCTTGATTCTCCTTTCGAAGCTGGTCGCTATCATTCACTTGTTGTCGAACGGGAAAGCTTGCCACCTTGCCTGGAAGTCTCGGCCGAAACCAGCGATGGGTTGATCATGGGACTCCGTCATCGCGAACAGCCGATCGAAGGAGTGCAGTTTCATCCTGAATCCATTCTGACGCCAGAAGGCAAAAAAACTGCTGGTTAACTTTCTCAACCTATGAGCGAAGCACGGCACATCACGCACGCGCCCTCTCTAATTTCCCCTGGCGAGGAAGAGCTGCCGCAGGGTTCAGGCCTGCGCCTTCTTATTGCTCGTTTAGTGCAGGGTGAAAATCTGCCTCGCCACGATGCTTCCCAGTTTTTAGGGTGTCTGCTGGATGGTGCGGCGACCGATGCGCAGGTGGCGGCTGGGCTAATAGCGCTATCCATAAAAGGTGAAACAGTGGACGAGCTTGTAGGCATTGCTTCGGCGATGCGCTCCCGCGCCGTGCGGATAAGAACTTCTCATGAACGTTTCCTGGATACTGCAGGCACGGGCTCAAGCTTTGTAAAAACTTTCAACGTATCCACCGCGGCAGCGTTCGTCATAGCGGGTGCGGGTCTCCCCGTCGCAAAGCATGGGAATCGCGCCGTGACAAGCCGTTCGGGAAGTTCTGACGTCTTGACGGCTCTCGGAGTCGACATAAACGCGTCGCCTGACGTCTCTGAAAAATGTCTTAACGAAATCGGCGTTTGTTTCATGTTCGCTCCGCTCTATCACCTAACTACTGCGCGGGTGGCGGCGATCAGACGCGAACTGGGTGTGCGCACGATCTTTAACTTGTTAGGTCCTTTGACGAACCCGGCCGGCGCCCCCTACCAGGCGGTGGGAGTCTCAAAGGCAGCTCTGGTTGAGCCTCTCGCTCAAACCCGGCAGCAAAGCTAGCGGCGGCAAGCATTGATGACGGCGCGGCCGCTGCAAAGCTTGCCGAATTAGTGAAAGCCACAAACACATGAAAACCGCCTTCGACTTCCTAACTGCAGTAGTTGAACGCAAGCGTACGCGACTGATGAGGGCGAAGCGCGATTTACCATTGGCCACTTTACGTCGTTCTGCTTATGAATCTCGATCGCGCGCCTCGCGCCAGACCTTGCGTAGGGCGCTCGCTAATGAGGAAGGCGTCAATATCATTGCGGAAATCAAACGTGCTTCGCCTTCGAAGGGCGATCTCGGCATGAGCACGACTGTTGAGGAAATAGCAGGCGCTTACAGCCGCGGCGGCGCGGCGGCAGTTTCTGTGCTTACAGAGGAAGACTATTTTCGTGGTTCACTGAATGACCTGCGTGCTGTTCGTCGTTCAGTTTTTCTTCCGGTGCTGCGCAAGGATTTTATCTTTGACGAATACCAGGTCTATGAGTCAGCCGCGGCGGAGGCGGATGCCTTGCTTTTGATTGCTGCGCTTCTCGACGACGAGCAGCTCGCACGATTACGGAACCTTACGGAACTCGAATTGGGAATGGACGCCTTAGTCGAGGTGCACACTCTCCAGGAAATGCGGCGAGCCTCGGCAGCTGGAGCGACTATGATTGGCGTCAACAATCGCAACCTACACACATTCGAAGTTTCGATCGATATCTCCATGCACCTTATCGCTGAAGCGCCGCGAGGCGCACTTCTCGTAAGTGAGAGTGGTCTAAGAACGGGGTCCGAGCTGAGACGCTTGCGGACCGCCGGTTACCGAGGGTTCCTAATCGGTGAAGCCTTGATAGGCGCACAGAATCCGGAAGATTCTTTGCGCTCGATAATTGGGGAGGCTGAACAGTAAACGTATGGTTCGCGTGAAGATCTGTGGAATCACAAATCTCGAGGACGCTCTGGCAAGCATCGAGGCAGGCGCTCATGCGCTGGGCTTCAACTTTTATCGCCAAAGCCCCCGCTACATCGAGCCGACTCAGGCGCGGCGCATCATCGAGCAGTTACCGGCCTTTGTCTTTACCGTAGGTGTTTTCGTGAATGAGCCTCGTGCGGAACAAGTCGAGCGCCTTGCAATGGAAGCGCATGTCCAGGCGGTACAGCTACACGGTGATGAGTCGACTTCCTACTGTCGAGAATTGAAGAGGCTTTTCGTGATCAAAGCATTGCGCGTGAATAACGATTTCAAACCCGAGCAAGCGGCTCAATACGATGCTCACGCTATTTTGCTCGATGGATTTAGCGCCCGAGCATATGGAGGCGCCGGTCAGGGCTTCGACTGGTCTATCGCCATGCGCACGCGCCCCCTTGTGGCAAAGCTGTTTCTTGCCGGAGGCCTCAACGCAAACAACGTAGGTGCTGCAATAGCATCCGTTCAGCCTTACGCCGTGGATGCATGCAGCGCGCTTGAACGTGTTCCTGGTCATAAGGATCTGACGCGAGTCCGAGCCTTCATTCAGGCAGCGCGAACGGCAGACATAGCTCCACAGCCACCGAACAGAGAGGATTGAAAAATGGATGAAGAGCAACCAGATGCGCGAGGTTACTGGGGACCATACGGCGGGCGCTTCGTCCCGGAAACACTCTTGGCACCGCTCGAAGAGCTGCTGGCGGCTTACCAAAGCGTGCGGGGAGACGAGCAATTTCAAAACGAATTAAATGCCCGGTTGCGAACGTATTCTGGGCGCCCGACTCCTCTTTTTTTCGCCGCACGTTTGACTGAGGCTGCTGGCGGCGCACGAATCTATCTCAAGCGGGAGGATCTGTCACACACAGGCTCTCACAAGATCAACAATGCCCTGGGACAAGCCCTGCTAGCGCAGCGCATGGGCAAGCAGCGCATCGTGGCGGAAACTGGCGCAGGACAACATGGGGT
>JAIVJP010000245.1 GCA_020199975.1 Acidobacteriota bacterium | reverse complement strand
GAAGGCTTCCTCTACGATTGGCACAATTTTGTCGAGGTGTTCGCGGGAGGCCAACTCAGGCACTACTCCACCGAAGCGTTCATGGGTGGCGATCTGCGACGCGATTACAGAGGACACGATTTCACGGCCGTCACAAACAACAGCGGCTGCGGTCTCATCACAGGAAGTTTCGATTCCCAGTACAAGCACGGTTAGATTCTAACAACAACCGTCACCACTTCATAGAAACTCAGCGCTGAGTCACTTTGCTTGAGAACTCGCCGCCGGCTAATATTGCCAACCTGTTCTGGTAGGTCCTTTTTGTGGTGATGTTCGACTACCAGTAAGCCTGCCTCATCCAACAGACTCTCCCTCTGTTCGCCGAAGAGTGTCAGCACGCCTAAATAGTCGGTTGCGTAAGGCGGATCGAAGTAAACCAAATCCCACGGTTCCACGTGAGGGGGTGGTCCCGCTCTGCCTCGTCGCGCTAGGAACCTGCGTAGAAATTCCTTTGCCTGCGACTGAACGACCTCAGTTTCATCTGCCGGAACTCTAACCAGGTCCAAATTCGATTCAACCAGGCCGCACATCTTTCGCGAGCGATCGACGAAGGTGACGTGCGCGGCGCCACGAGACAGCGCCTCAATGCCAACTGCCCCGGAACCGGCGCAAAGATCGAGAAAACGGGTACCTTCGAGTCGTGGAGCTATGACATTGAACAGAGTCTCGCGCAGCCGATCCGATGTCGGCCGCACCTGCATGGATGGCGGGCTCTTCAGATTTCGCCCGCGGTATTTCCCGGCAATTATTCTCAATAGCAGCTCTCGATTTCCAGACTAAGACTCTACTGCCGCTTTCATCTGAAACATACTGGACTTCTGCCATAAATCGAGTCTCCTAACACAAAACTTTACGTTGAGAGCGTAGCAAAGTATTCGCTACCGTTCAATCAACTCGGACGCGAGCCGCTTAACGAATAGGTTCGCTATCTCAGATCAGCCAACTGCTGCGAGACCGAATCTCGTGTCCGCTCGCACGCGTTGAATCATCTTTGAGGTTTCCACAGATCTTTCGCGCTTGGCGAGGTAGAACTCAGCTTCTTTCCGCGCTTGCTCGAGTATCTGCTGATCGCGGAAGAGATTGCCGATGCGAAATTCGGGAAGGCCAGCTTGTTTGGTTCCCAGCAGCTCGCCGGCGCCGCGAATCTCGAGATCCTTCTCGGCGATTAGAAAACCGTCGCTAGTCTGTTCCATGATTCCCAGACGCTCTTCTGCGACACTGGTCCTTTTATCCGACGTAAGCAACGCGCAGTAGCTCTTTTCCGCTCCACGGCCCACGCGCCCGCGCAGCTGATGAAGCTGGGAGAGTCCGAATCGTTCGGCGTGCTCTACTACCATCACCGATGCGTTGGCTACGTCCACACCAACTTCGATCACGGTCGTGGAGACTAGTACTTGAATCTCCCCGGCCACGAAGCGGCGCATCACCTCGTCTTTCTCCGCCAGCTTCATCTTTCCATGAACCAGACCCACCGCATACTTAGGAAAGACTTTATCGCGCAGATACTCGTAACGCTTCGTTGCGTCTTTTAGATCCATCTTCTCTGATTCTTCGACCAACGGATAGACAACATAAATTTGTCGTCCAGCCTTAAGCTCGCGGGCAATGAGCTGCTTCACCTCCCGCCGATCGTCCGAGTTGTCGGCAAAAATCTTTGTCTCGATTGGCGTCCTCCCCGGGGGCATCTCGTCTATCACTGAAACATCGAGGTCGCCATACACGGTCATCGCGAGCCGCCAAAGCGGTGCTGCTCGTCAATTACAACCAAGCCCAGCTTGCTAAACGACACCGACTCCTGAACCAGAGCGTGAGTGCCAATGGCGGCGTGTATCTCGCCCGCGGCCAGACTGACATGCAGACGGCGCTTCTCCGCAGCGCGCAAAGAGCCCGTTAGTAGTTCAACTCGATAAGGCGTCCTGGCCAACAGGCGTTTGATGTTGCGAGCGTGTTGCTCAGCAAGAATTTCAGTTGGGGCCATCAACGCTGTTTGGTAACCATTTTCCATAGCGGCGATCATTGCGATCAGCGCGACAATCGTCTTGCCACTGCCAACGTCGCCCTGGAGCAGCCGGTTCATCGGCGAATCGGATTTCATGTCCTGGAAGATCTGCTTTACTACGTTTCGCTGAGCGCTCGTTAGTTTGAAGGGCATCACCGAAGCGATCGCCTCCTTCACCTGAGCGTCAATCTTTATCCTGGCTCCTTTTGCTTCCCTGATTCTTTGGCCGCGTTTTAATCCAATTCCCAGCGTGAGCCAGAAAAAGTCTTCAAAGATTAGTCTTTGGTGAGCGGCGCTGCGAGCTTTTTTGTATTCGGCGAGTGGCACATCTTCAGGCGGGAAGTGAATCTGACGAAAGGCGTCTGCGCGACCAATTAAACGCTGCCGCCGACGCAGCTCAGCAGGAAGTGTCTCCTTAATTTCTTCATCAGGGATCAACTCCAGAGTGGCATGGACAATCTCCCTCACTCGTTTGGAAGAGAAGTCTCCCAGCTTGCGATAAACAGGCACCCGGCGACCCGCATGAACGGCCGCCAGAGCAGGATCGTCGAAGTCTTCTACATTTGTGTCATTCGCTTTCGAGAGCGCCGCTTCGCCCCGTCTCCCAACCTCCCCGTTACCCTGTCCCTTCAAAGCCGGCAACAATTCCAGCTCATCGCCAGGTTTATGC
>JAIVJP010000522.1 GCA_020199975.1 Acidobacteriota bacterium | reverse complement strand
GTTGGCGACAGTGCGCATTCTTCGCCGTGGGTCGGCAAGTTAGAAACCATAAGAGTGATTGCTGTGAACACCACGAACAGGAATCTGATCTGCATTTGCATATGAAGCATTTGCTCTGGATACAGTCGAGCTACCAAAGCTCAGCGGGGGTAAACCACCCCTCCCAACCTGAGAGATTTTCAGTCTTCAGTGATCTTCTTATCGCTTGAGGGGCTCTCAACTCGGCAAAGATCGACAACTCTGGGAACCTCAGAGGAAGGGCGGTTTACCCCCGCTTGACTCTGGTTAGCTTCAACACTGAGTTTTCACTCGTTTCCGGTTGCTGTACGACTGGATCAAGCAATCGCCTGCCGTTCAGGATTAAGACTTATGGGAACATTCTCAGTAGATCGGAGGCGTAGTGTATCATTGCTTTCTTCGTTACGTGACAACGATTAGCATTTCGTCCGCGAGGGTCGACATACCAGCCAAACACTTTGGATAGCCTAATCGAAAATCTCCGCGCAATTGTTGGACGGGATGCCGTGCTTTCGGAACCCAGTGAACTGATCGTTTACGAATGCGACGGTCTGCCACAACACAAATATCCACCGCGCGCGGTGGTGTTTCCAAGCTCCACCGAACAGACCGCGGAGGTTATGCGTGCGCTCGCTGACGCAGGTGTTCCGTTTACACCGCGGGGCGCAGGCACCGGTCTCTCGGGGGGAGCGCTGGCGCTGAACCGTGGCGTGGTGATCGAACTTGCTCGGATGCGCAAAATTCTGGGCATCGACGAGGAAAATCGCACGGCAGTGGTCCAGACCGGAGTGGTCAACGCTCATGTCTCCAAGGCAGTAGCGCAACTGGGCTTGCACTATGTACCCGATCCATCGAGCCAGGGAACCTGCACCATTGGGGGAAACATCGCCGAGAACGCCGGCGGTATTCACTGCCTGAAATACGGCGCAACCACGGACCACGTAATGGGTGTGCGCGTGGTGCTGGCGGGTGGCAAGACTGTTGATCTCGTGAGTACCGAGTTCGGAACCGGCTACGATCTGCTGGGCGTGTTCGTCGGATCCGAGGGTACTTTTGGAATTGCCACCGAGGCGACGTTGAGACTTGTGCCGGTTCCGCCCGCAGTGCGGACACTGCTAGCTGAGTTTCCTGACGTCAACGACGCCAGCCACGCGGTCTCTGCCATTATCGCCGCCGGAGTAATGCCTGCCGCGCTGGAAATGATGGACGGTGAGATCATTCGGGCAGTTGAAGCGAGTGTTTTCGCCGCGGGACTTTCTTTGGACATCGGAGCGGCGCTGCTAGTTGAGCTTGATGGGATTGAAGCGGGAATCGACGACGAGGCAGAGCGAGTCAAGAGTATTTGTCTTGAGTATAGGGCCCGCAGCTGTCGCCTCGCCCGGGGCGAAGCGGAACGCAAGAAAACTGAGACTGGCCAATGTCTTCCACGCCGGTGACGGCAACCTGCATCCTTTCATCTGTTTCGACTCGCGCTCGCCAGACGAGGTACAGCGAGTGAAAGAAGCGGGGCGTGAGCTAATGGAAACTTGCGTCAGTGCAGGTGGAACTATTACGGGAGAACACGGCGTGGGCCTCGACAAGCGAGATTTCCTGCCGCTGATCTTTTCCCATGATGACATGGATACCATGCTCCGCGTGCGCGCGGCATTCGATCCAACGCGATTGTGTAATCCCGGAAAGATCATTCCTATGCTACGCGGTTGTGGCGAAGCGCGCGTCTTGTCAGAACCGAGAGCGATAGCGACCGGGTCGCCGCGCGGGTCAGGCCTTAGCCTGCAGCAGCGAGGTGCAGCCTCGCTGAAGAATTTGGAGGTTGACACGCCGGAAAGGCGGAGCCATTCCGGACTAAAGGGCGGCAAAGCCACAGGCCCTGGTCGCGCGTATTTCGATCCAGACGATGCAGCTAAACAGTTATCCGCCATTGTCGGCGTAGCACACGTAACCGAGTCCCCGCGTCTGCCGACCCCCGTGTCCACTGGTAACCCCGTCCATCCATCATCGGTCGTGGCAACACCTGGATCTATTGAAGAAGTCTGCGAGCTCATGAAACTCGCTTCATCTGAAGGCTGGTCAGTTGTGCCCTCCGGGGCCTCGACTTGGCTCTATGCAGGAAATCCAATCCAGCGGGTAAACGTCGTTATCGGCACCGCGCGCTTAAACAAGTTTCTCGATCACGAGCCTGCGGATCTGGTGGCTAGCGCACAATCGGGTGTAACGCTCGAAACCTTCAACCAAACCCTGGCGGCAGGCGGCCAGTGGCTGCCGCTCGATCCGCCCGACGATGGACGTGCGACGATTGGAGGAGTCGTCGCCACGGGTTTGGGCGGCGCGCAGAAGTGTGGCTATGGCCTGCCCCGAAACTTCGTGATTGGGATGCGGGTTGTTCTCCCCGACGGAAAACTCGTGAAGGCCGGCGGCCGTGTGGTAAAGAATGTGGCAGGCTATGATCTGTGCAAGTTGTTCACCGCAAGCTACGGCACTCTTGGCCTAATCGCGGAGCTAACTTTCAAGCTTCGACCACGACCGTCAAAAGAAGTTACAGTCCTGGCTGAAGGATCGTTAGAGCGGGTTTTGAAAGCGGCGCAGTCCATTCACCAAGCGCGATTATTTCCGGTTGGTAACGAATTGGTTTCATCAGCTTTGGCGCAAAGAATCGGCGTCGAGATAGCCACTGGGAATGTTTTGTTGTTGACCAGATTCGCGGGCATGGAGAAAACTGTTAGCTATCAGATCGAGAAGGCGGTCGCAGAGATTCGTGGCGAAGCAGGAATTGCTGATATTGAAATAGAGTCAGACGATCAATTCCTCTGGCGCAACCTTGCTGCGGCCCCGATGAAACTCGACCAGATGCTCACTTGGCGAGCGACCGTACCCGCGACTCAAGTGGGCAAGTTCATTGAGATCGTCATGGATACGTACCTCGACTCTTTCTGTTCGTCTTTGTGGCACGCGGGGATCGCAGACGGGCGCGTGCGAGTGATTGGACCCCTGCACGCTGACGCTTCTCCTTCGGTCTGTACTTGAGGTCCTAGAACAACTCCAAGTTACTACCATTGGGGCGCCCTTTCATATATAGAGTAGCGACCCGGTCTCAACTGCGACAAGCGACTACCAGGTCGCTACCGCTCCCCGTTCTGACAGCGACGCCCCGGTGGCTACAATTGGTGTGTGAATAAGAGAAACAACAACCTTGGAAACAATCTGGAGATGAAGATGAAATCGTGGACTAAGATTCAACGCGCCGCTGTAATTCTGGCAATCGCGTTTTCTCTCATGACCGCTCCTTTCGTTGGGCTAAGTGAGGCATTCAACGCGGCAGCCGCCTCTCGAGATCCTGTTCGCGCCAGACATGGCATCGTTGCTTCAACGAGCCAGATCGCCTCGCAGGTTGGCGTTGATGTAATGAAGCGCGGCGGCAACGCTGTCGATGCCGCAATTGCTGTTGCCTTTGCGCTGGCCGTCACCTACCCCGCTGCGGGAAATCTCGGCGGCGGCGGCTTCATGATGATTCGAATGCGTAACGGAAAGACGGTCGCCATTGATTATCGTGAGATGGCCCCGGCCGCTGCCCACCACAATGTCTATCTTGACAAAGACGGCAACCTGCTCAAAGGAGAAGGTTCATCAACGGTGGGCTATCGGGCTTCGGGAGTTCCAGGCACGGTTGCCGGAATGGAACTGGCCCTTAAGAGATATGGTTCAGGCAAGCTCGCCTGGTCCCAACTCGTCGAACCCGCGCGCCGGCTGGCCGCCGAAGGCTTCCCCATGGGGCATATCCTGGCCCGCTCTCTGCGCGGCAACGATTATCTTTCAAAGTATCCGGAGACTCGCAGGATATTTCTGCGCAATGGAAACTTCTATAACGACGGTGAAGTTTTTCGGCAACCCGAACTTGCCGCGACGTTCGCACGATTACAAAGATCCGGGCCAAAGGAGTTCTACCAGGGACAGACGGCAAGGCTAATCGTGGAAGACATGAAGCGGCACAACGGTCTGATAACGATGGAGGATATGCGGGCTTACGTCGCCAAGGAACGCGAGCCGCTGCGTGGTTCTTATCGCGGTTATGAAATCCTCTCGATGCCTCCGCCTTCATCTGGGGGCGCGGTCCTGCTGGAGATGCTTAACATTTTGGAAGGCTTCGACCTTGCGAAACATGATTGGGCGTCGTCAGACAGACATCATCTGACCGTGGAAGCCATGCGCCGCGCCTTTGCCGACCGGGCGGAGTATATGGGCGACGCGGATTTCGTGAAGGTGCCGGTGGCCGGACTGATCGACAAGGCCTATGCGGACCACCTGCGCAAGACCATTCGTCCGGACCGCGCATCCACAAGTGAGGAAGTCAGCGCCGGTCGACCGACCGGTTACGAGTCCGAGGAGACTACCCACTTCACCGTTGTCGATGCTCACGGTAACGTAGTCGCGAACACCTACACTTTGAACGACTCGTTTGGTTCGGGTGTCGTCGCGAAAGGCACCGGAATAGTTTTGAACAACGAGATGGACGACTTTGCGGCCAAGCCGGGAACGCCGAATCTTTATGGCTTGATTCAAGGTGAGCGAAACGCGGTCGCGCCGCGCAAGCGTCCCCTTTCAGCGATGACGCCAACCTTTGTGCTACGCAAAGATGGGAGCCTCTGGTTTACCATCGGTACACCGGGCGGACCAACGATCATCAATACCGTGCTGCAAGTGATCACCAACGTAATTGATTACAACATGAGTATTCAGCAGGCGATTGACGCGCCCCGAATACATCATCAATGGCTGCCGGATGAACTAATTTGGGAACCGTACGGGTTGTCGGGAGACACGCAGCGGGCTCTGACGAATCGGCGCCATAAGCTTGTTACCAAGCCTCGCTACCTG
>JAIVJP010000244.1:1217-3142 GCA_020199975.1 Acidobacteriota bacterium | reverse complement strand
ATCTCCGGCGGGATCGGTTTTGCGCCTACGAAAGGTGCGAAGAGTCCGAACGACACCGAGGTAGATCAAAAAATCTACCGCACGGCGGTTGAAGCTGCGCGGAGGAAGTTTTCCCCGGAGTTCATGAATCGTATCGATAAAGTGGTGGTTTTCCGTTCGCTGAAAGAACATCACCTGCGTCAGATTCTCGATCTCGAGCTGCAAGAAGTACAAAACCGGATTATGCTGTCGGGTGGTACAAAGTTCGTCTTTCAATGCTCCGATACAGCCAAAGAAATGCTTCTCAAGGAAGGCTTAGATTTTAAGTATGGAGCAAGACACTTGAAGCGGTCTGTTGAGAGGTTTCTAGTCTATCCGCTTTCAAACCTAGTAGCGACGGGGCAAATCGGTCTTGGCGACCTTGTGCATGTAGATGTTGACGGATTCACACGTAAACTGATCTTCTCAAAGAGTTCGGGGGGCGCCTTGATTCAGGAAATACCCGTACCCACGCAGCAGCCTGAGGCCGAGTCGCTTTCCGGCGGTGTCGGATTGCCAATTCCGCAGGCTACCAAGGCTGCTCGCAAGGGACAAGGACGCACCGATAAACAGACTACTTAGCTTTAGATACTGACGTTTTACCTGTCACCTCTCCTCTATACTGTCACCTCTCCCGCTGTTCATCCAATCTTGCCTTAGTAATACATTTCAAACATTTACCTGGGACGAATGGCAATCAGCCCTTGTAAGGCCTCATGGGCCGCAACCGAAAGATAAGGATCCCGCGCCATCAAAACTTTCCGTAGCGGCGGCTCTGCAGCGGGATCGCCAATCAGGCCCAGAGCGCGAGCAGCTTCTCGTCTTACATCATCGGCAGTTCTCTCATCTTCAAGTGCGGCCACCAGGGCCGGTAGTCCTGCCCGGCTGGCAATCTGTCCCAGTGACACAGCGGCTGCCCGCAGCACGAAGACGTTTTTCTCTTTGCGTGCCTTCGCACCGGGTAACGCCGTTTGCGGCGAAAGTACTTGAGCAAGTGAAACAACGGCCGCCTCGTCCGCTATTTGGCCCAAAGCAACCGCCGCCGCCCCACGCACTCCATCCTTCTTGTCCCTCGAAAGCCGCTCGATGAGAGGCGTGACCGCGTTTCTACTCTTTGTCCGGCCCAGCGCGTAAGCAGCTTCTTGTCGGACAAACTCGTCTTTGTCACCTAACAACGGAAGCAATGCGGCCGCGCCTTCTTCCGGCGGCAACCACTGCACGGCGCCCGACGCCGTAGCTCGGACAATTGCCGCCGCATCGTCAAGCGCGGAAACAGCAACCCGCGAAGCATCGGGGTGCCGCAACGCCCCTAATCGCATGAGAGCATCGCGGCGTTCTTCGACCTCCGCAGAACTCAGCCGCTGACGCTGCTTATCAATTTCAAGCAGTAACGGGGTAAGAGATCTCTTGGCAAGGTCGCCCTGGCTCAGATTTACCCTTCCGGCAACCTCCGAAATCGAAAGACAAATCAAAAGTGCGCAGAAAGCCAAAACAATCCGATAGGTAAGATGAGTATGAATGAGGGACCTGGCCTGACTAGCAGTCCTCATGTTCGATGCCCCGGAATGGCCGGCCCGCGACGCTCGGCGCGCCTCCGTGTTACTTCCCATTCGAATGCCTGACGAGCTCGCTTGTTTTCCTGGCCTCTGCGAGCAACTCAACGATATCGTCCTGCCTTGCGGAGGGTGCAATCCTGGATCGGCGCAACGTCTCAATCACGGCCAGGTAAATCAGGACTTTCTGCACCTCTGCATCATCCAGCTACTCTAGTTTCGCTCAGGCCGTCAGTCAATTCGTGCAGCCAGAGCCTGCATCGAGTCAACAATGAGTACCGCAATCGGCGGGTAGATCACTAGATCGGTAATCAACGTCGCTGACGCATACATTAAAAAATTGGATTGCACCAC
>JAIVJP010000244.1:0-1148 GCA_020199975.1 Acidobacteriota bacterium | reverse complement strand
ACGTCAAATCGTTAAAAAAATCCTGAGTGTGCCAACCGAGGAAAAGTCCGACTCCGATACTCAGCGCATATCCAACCAACAGAAACGTATACGCAGAAAAGCGGGTGAAGGGCTGCTCCGGCTTCTCATCCTCGCGCATGATGCTGGTTTGAATTGGCTTTGGAATATAAGTGTAGTGTTGGATGTACTCACGTATTCGCGTGGCCAGGTGCCAGACACCGATCACGAATAGAGTAAGCATGATGGCGCGCCCGGCGTAGTCGAAGACTTGCCATAGTGGCGGTCTCATCAGAGCTACGAAGAAGGTGGAGAGAAAAAGAGAAACCGTCGTAAAAACAGCCCGCTGCCGTTCGCGGTTCTCACGCCGATCACGTTCAAGCACCTCATTGACGACGCGGTCCCATTTAGCCTGTACCGCCAGGTTTCGGGCCCGGCGTGCATGCGGATTGTCCGAATCCAGAATGGAAGAGCTGCTGCTGGTTCGAGAGTTCAGTTGATGGTCGTAGTAGGCCCGTTCACGGGGATCGCTGAGAACATGGTAGGCCTTTGAAATAAGGTCGAATTCGCGAGCCGCGGTTTCAGAGTCGTGATTTACGTCGGGATGCCTGAGTCTCGCAAGTTTACGATACGCTGACTTAATGTCGGCGTTGGAGGCCGTACGCTTAACACCCAGGGTTTTGTAGTAATCGATCACCGCGCTTTTTGAACTCCTATAAAGCCTGCTATTAAGCAGCGGGGACGTCGCCTCACACCAGGCAACTAGCCACGGAAATTATAACACCGATGGCAATCGTTCTGGCCAGTTGCTATGAAATCAGAATGGGTTGGTTTTGGGGGAGGGGCTAAACGTAGAGAACAAACAACTTTTTGAGGGGCCAAAGGGGCGGTTCGTAATTCCTCGAGCAGCCTTCGAGGGGCGAGGATCTTTTAGCGAGGTGCGCGACCCTTGGCTTGCCCCATCACAATTCGACTCATAGGCCACCTGAGAGAGCGCGGAAAAACCCAGTCAGCCAAACTGTCTTTATTCCTACGGTCACTATTGTTCACTTATGGTGACAGTATATATGTCTACGACTGAGCCAGCACGCAAGCTGTAGACCAAATTCTACTCTGAGCGGGCGGCTCGATTGACGATATTGATCAAAGTG
>JAIVJP010000521.1 GCA_020199975.1 Acidobacteriota bacterium | reverse complement strand
CGCTATCGTAACGCTCGGTTTCGGCCAGATTATCGTTGTGTTTCTAAACAATATCGAAGCTGTCGGAGGCGCTCGTGGCTATTCAGGCATTCCCATCGTCAAGAGTTTCTTCTGGATTTTCCTGATTGCCGTTCTAACGATCGTCGTCGTTTACAACATCGTGAATTCGGCGTTCGGGCGCGCACTGATCTCAATCCGCGAGGATGAACTCGCCGCCGAGGCAATGGGTGTGAATACCACGCGCTACAAGGTCATGGCGTTCGTCATCTCCTCGGCGATGGCCGGCGCCGGGGGCGTATTGCTGGCTCACTTCGATGGTTACCTCAACCCCAAATCGTTCGAGTTCATCAAGTCGTTTGAAATTCTGATCATGATTATTCTCGGCGGTCTGGGATCGATCGTCGGTTCGGTACTGGGAGCGATCTTGCTCACTGTCTTACCCGAGGCGTTGCGCGGTTTTGCTGAGTACCGCATGGTCATTTACTCGCTGCTACTAATCATCCTGATGATTACCCGCCCGCAGGGATTGTTAGGCAAGACCGAGGCGTTCAAGGGCTGGCGCGCCCGTCGCCGCGCTAAGTCGCGCACGGAGATCGAAGAGATCACCGCCGAAGACACGCGCGACCAGGTGTCGGTAGAGAAGGCCACGCTAGGCGAACGTCAGCGTGATAACTCCCTCGGAGAGGAGAAGCCGCGATGAGCACAAACGCGACTGCGCACTCCGGTGCTAGCACACCCAGGCAGTCTAACAACAAGCCCCTGCTGAAAACTGAAAAAGCCACTATCCGTTTCGGAGGATTGTGCGCGGTTAACGAGCTTGACATGGGGGTCGTCGAAGGTGAGATCTACGGGTTGATTGGACCTAACGGCGCGGGCAAAACCACCATCTTCAATCTGCTCACCGGCGTCTACAAACCGACCTCAGGCGAGATCTATTTTGAAGGACAGCGGATGGACGGATTGCGCCCTTATGAAATCGCCGGCCGCGGCGTCTCGCGCACATTTCAAAACATACGTCTGTTCCCGAGCATGAGCGTGCTGGACAATGTCATGACCGCCTGTCACATCCATACGCGACAAACGCTGGTCGATGCCGTGTTGCGCACCCCGCGGTTCACGCATGACGAAGATCAGCATCGCGACTATTGCATGGAACTTCTCGCTATCTTCGATCTCGACCAATTCAAAGATGAAGGTGGAACGAGCTTGCCCTACGGCAAACAACGGCGCCTGGAGATTGTTAGAGCGCTCGCGACCCGTCCCAAGCTCTTGCTGCTAGACGAGCCGGCGGCGGGGATGAACCCTTCCGAACAGGAAGATTTGATGAAGCTCATCCAGCAGATTCGCGATCGCTTTGGTCTGACGATTCTGCTGGTCGAACACAACATGAAAGTCGTGATGGGCGTGTGCGAGCGAATCCAGGTTGTGGACTACGGGAAATCAATCGCGCTCGGACTTCCCGAAGAGATAAAGAACGACCCGAAGGTCATTGAAGCTTACCTTGGTGATTAGAACTTGGGTCTTTGCGCTTGGAGCTTTGTACTTTGAACTTTGTACTTTGAACTTTGTGCTTTGAGCTTTGAACTTGGATCGGTGGAAACATGAACAAAGTACAAAGAACTAAGTTCTAAGTTCAAAGACTAAGACCAAAGACCTAGACCTAACAAAGCGGCCATTCAGAATGCTTGCTTTAGAAAATGTTTCCGTCAACTACGGCGCTATCGAAGCCCTCACCGGCATATCCATGCACGTTGAGCAGGGCGAAGTGGTGACACTGATAGGGGCTAACGGCGCCGGCAAGACGACCACGCTCAGAACGATCACGGGCCTGCTCCAGCTGCGTGCGGGAAGAGTTGTTTACGAAGGCAATGACATTAGCGGCAACCCCACTCACAAGCTCGTGGCTCGCGGTATTTCCATGTCTCCAGAAG
>JAIVJP010000520.1 GCA_020199975.1 Acidobacteriota bacterium | reverse complement strand
GTTCGACCGGGTCCGTTGCGTTACCGAACCAACGGTAGGATCTCGATTCCTTACGACCTGAAAGGCATCGGACTAACCCGGTCGCTACTCTATATTGAAAGGGCGCCCCATCGGTTATAACTTGGAGTTGTACAAAGACCACAAGTTAAGCCGGAAGGAGAACCCTATGAGAACGTATTATGTAGGCATGGATGTGCATCAGGCAAGCATCGTGATGGTGGTGCTCAATGGTGCTGGCAAGCAAGTGATGGAATCGATCCTCGAGACCGGGGCGGAGACAGTGCGCGGATTTCTCAAGCAGCTGCGTGGGAAGGTGTATGTGACGTTTGAAGAAGGCACGCAGGCGACCTGGCTCTATGAGGTGGTGCGGGGATTGGTCACGGAAGTGGTGGTCTGTGATCCGCGGCACAACAAGCTGCTGGCGGTCGGCAACAAGAGCGACCGAGTGGACGCGCGGAAGCTGGCGGAGTTGTTACGCAACGGCTCGTTGCAAGCGGTCTATCATGGCGACAAAGGACAGCGAACGCTGAAAGAATTGGTCCGCAATTACGACTGCCTGGTGGGAGACACGACGCGGGTCATGCTGCGGTTGAAGGCGATCTTTCGCGGGCGGGCGATCGCCTGCGGGGGCCATGAAGTTTATCGCAGTGATCGGCGGGCGCAGTGGCTGGGGAAGCTGAGCGAGCCAGGAGTGAAACAGCGGGCCAGCTTCTTGTATGAGCAGCTGACGGCGCTGCAGGGGTTGCGCCATGAAGCCAAGCTGGTGATGCTCAAAGAAGCGCGCCGGCATCCAGCTTACCAGCTGCTGTTGAGCATCCCGCGGTTGGGTCGGGTGAGCGTGGCGCAACTGATCGCGGTAGTGGGCACGCCTTTCCGTTTTCGCAGCAAGCGGCAGTTCTGGGCCTATGTCGGATTGGCGGTAGTGACGCGGACGAGCGCGGAATACGTGCTGGTGAATGGCGTAGTGCGGCGGAGCTCACGGCCGGTGGCCACGCGCGGTTTGAATCGCAACCATAACCACCTGCTGAAGAAAGTATTCAAGAGCGCGGCGACCAGCGCTTGCGTTAGTGGACCCTTCAAAGCAGCCTACGATGCGCGCCTGGCCCAGGGGATGGATCCCAGTTTGGCGCGCCTGACCATCGCCCGGCAGGTGGCCGCTGTAACCTTAGTAGTCTGGAAACGTGGCGAGCAGTTCGCGCCAGAAAGGATGAAGCAGCCAGTGGCGTAAGCAAGTAACTACAGCGACCACGAAGTGAGTGTCAATTGCTGACGCACGCCACTGGCTGAACCGTTAATGCTTTTGCGCAAAGACGTAGGGGTCGTGGGTGAGTATCAAAGGAGCGGGTGTCCCGGCAACGTAGAAAAGAGCTAAGGACCAATCGCTACTATATGCCCCCACGCATAACCAGAAATAGTCATATGGCCCAGCCCTGCGGGCTGGAGTCTCAAATAGAACCATGGTTGGCAGCTTAGTCTGACCACGATGACGACTATTGAAGTCGCGCTTAGGAAAGCAAAAAACGGTCAATAAAGAGGAGTGAGAGTCACGGTTGAGCAGCTTCGGGGTGTTAAATGAACTGGCTGCCCGAGAATTAGAGTTGAGCGATCTTTGGTGAGTTAAGTGACTCCGGGGTGGGAGTGGCAACGCTAGTTGAGCCGCTCCGGTAACCTTGAGTGGCTAGCTGCAGAGAACAAATCATTGACCGGCGGCCGGCCTGGGAGAAGTTTTTTCTTGACAGCCCTTTCATAGAACCGCTCCTTCGGTTCTGACATTGAATGCTGCCAGCGTAGCGTCCTCATCAGCATAGTTAAACGCTTCCGGATCGATCTTCGCAGGGGGGTTAGCTCGCTCCCATTCGATAGTTCGTTGCAAGGCTTCATCAAACGGCAAGGGTTCCGAGTAATTAAGTTCCTTACGAATCCTGCTTGAATC
>JAIVJP010000519.1 GCA_020199975.1 Acidobacteriota bacterium | reverse complement strand
GTTGCTGTTGGTCTGACTCGAGATCAATCAGGAGAGCGGTTGTATCGGCCCCTGCTAAAGCACGAGCACGATTTATTCTGGATCGGACTTTTACCAGCTCTTTATCGGTGGTCGCGATGATACGACTTGCGGTCAACCGACTTGCCAGGGTTTCACGGTACGCGTCACCCAGCAGCGGGCTGTGTTTGCTTGTCTCGAGTAGTGTTTTCCGCTCAGCCGTAGACAATTCCTGTGTGAACCAGACGACTTCGCTAGCCGTAATGCCATCCGCCGCCAGCTGGTCGCGCAAGCGTCGCAACCAGCGCTGGCGATAGATGAACAGAAGTATTAGGACCAGTCCACCCACGAAAGCGCCCAACGCCAGGCCAACCCCCGCTAGCAGGAGATAGACGGCTGCGGTGTCGGTAGCCGCAGAGGTAAGGAAGAGAAAGAAAAACAGGAGTGGGAAGGGAAGCGCTACTAATGGAAACGCAATCCATGGAGTCCAATGGAAGAAATTCGCGAGCTTCCTATCTTTGGCGGTCAGCTTTCCGGGCGTTTCTTGAATCATGGTAGTACAAAAAGATTCCAAGCCTGATGAATAGTCTTGGCAGTCTGGCACAACCGTAAGCGCTTCATCCGCTGGATCAACAGCTAGCCTGTATGACTTGGGCACGTCAGTCAAGACCCCAAAGGGTCAGGGGCGCTTTGTCTTGGATGTCTGTATAATGCGCGAAGCTCTTCAGGACTATTAGGAGTAAGCAATGAAAACAGTTTCACTACTCGCAGCAGCAATCTTTATGGGACTGATCTCCATTGTGGTTGTGAGTTCCAGCCGTCAACCTGCTTTCGCTCAATCTCCGACGGTCTCGTCCCCGAGTAGATCGCGTGCGGCCAGACCGATGACAATTCCTATTAGTATTCGGGTAAAGGGGGTGAAGCCGGAACCAGAACTACAAATGATAGACCTGACGGTGACTGAAGACGGCGAGCCTCAGACAGTACTCTCGATTCGTGCGATTGGAAGTAGCTCCCCCTTAACGCTGGCGGTGCTCATTCAGGACGACCTGGTGTCATCAATCGGTAACGAGATCAAGCCGTTAAGAGATTTCATAAATCGTCTCCCGCGCGGTTCCAGAGTTCTTGTTGGTTATTTGAGAAGTGGCTCGCTACAGGTCCGTCAGAAGTTTACGACCGACCTGGAAAAAGCGGCCAAAGCACTCCGAATTCCGGTGGGGTTCGCGAGCGCTGCGCCGTACAATCCGTATGTCGAGGTTATTGAGGCCATCCGGCGTTTTGATTCGCAGCCCTCGGGTCGAAGAGCAATACTTCTCGTGTCAGATGGGCTGGATCTCTCACATGGTCTTGACTCGAGTTCGGCGGGCCAGAGCCTTGATTTGCAGCGCTCTATTACTGAAGCGCAACGTCGAAGTATCGCCGTTTATGCTTTTTATGCTCCTACGGTGGGGGGGCGAGATCCGATCCTGGCTGCGAACGCACAGGGGTCGTTACTGAGACTTGCCGATGAAACGGGTGGAAGAGCGTTCTTTCAAGGCACAGGCGCGCCCGTGAGTTTTGATCCATTCATTAAAGAGTTGACAACCTCATTGGACAAACAGATAGCCCTTACTTACCTCTCGACCCATACCGAAAAGGGCTTTCATCGGATACAAGTACGTTCATTATCAGCCGGCGTGCAAATAGACCATCCCTCGGGATACAGGCGTTAGCGGTCCGGGCCTGGTTCAGTACTCACGAGTTGTAGTTTTACTGAACGGTAGCTGCAAGCAGGGAAGCGCGCCGATCAGTGGCAACCGCCCACCCTTCTGCAAGGCTTCCAATCATTCCGTGAAAGTGGATATCAATACCTGAAAGAACTAACAGGACGTCACCTGCGCGATAGCGCGGATCTACAGAGGGAAACGAATCACGGTAGCCTGACCATTTTCCTGCTC
>JAIVJP010000243.1 GCA_020199975.1 Acidobacteriota bacterium | reverse complement strand
GAAGTTTGTAGCCAGTAAGACTCGATTCAGGCGCACTTCACTGCGGCTGCCGCGATACTCGACAAAATCGTGTTGGGGCGGGCGAATCGTGAGCACAGGACAAGGCGCCTCCGCAATGATTTCCTCAGCGGTGGAGCCCCACAATGCTCGCGTCAGTCCTTTGCGACCATGTGTTACCACCGTTACCAGGTCGATTTCGTATTCCCGCACCGCGCGGGCAATTTCCGGCGCCGGCTCTCCGGCCACAATCACGGGCTCGACTTCCAAGCCCGCAAAGAGAGGATCCGCGAGCAAGTCTCTAACCTCCGTGCGCAATTGCAACAGCCAACTGTTCTCCTGTTCTTCGACGACACGCTCCGGCAGGGTCAGGAGATTCAATGGCACTTGTGCGCTCTGTACGCTGAACAGCACAACTCGGCCACCACCGCTGCGCGCAAAGGCGGCGGCATATTTCAACGCGGCGCGAGCGTGGGGCGTAAAGTCCGTGGGGAAGAGAATGTTTCTGAAGGGGAACATAATCTCTGTTCTATACAGTAGTTCGTGATTAGTACTAAGCGACTTTACTCATCTTGTGTTGGGCTAACGGGCCGGAGTCTAACAAGAAAACAGACGGGGGGCAAAAGGCATTTTAATAGACCTAGAGCAGCTCGCCATTCCTCTGGCTTTTCTTCTGCGTTCCGTGCCAAACTCCGCAAGCGATTCCTTCAGCAAGAACGGTAACAGCAAACGCAAGACCTATCTCGTTCGATTTAGGAGGCGACACCGTTGCTACGAGGACTCTTTCGCACAAAAAATCTCGACGACATTCTGGCTTCAATCGGTGGGCCACAATTCGCTTTGAAGCGCACTCTTGGTGCGTTCAATTTGACGCTCATCGACGTTGGCGCAATCATCGGCGCGGGCATATTTGCTACGGGGGCTCCGCCGCTGCCGGCGATCCGCTTGGCTTTAATCACCATCGTGCTGGTCTGGGGCATCAAACAGATCCGACCACGCGGAATGAAACCCCTCGCCAGGATTGTTTGCGGTTGATTGCGGACATGGAGACTGTTTAGCGTGACCCTGACGGTTCTGGCACTCGGATTTCTCGTCCTACTTGTGGCCGCCTACCGGCTTTACGGTGGGTGGGTAGCAAGACAGTTTCAACTCGACGATGCGCGCACAACTCCTGCTCATCAGGTAAATGACGGCGTTGACTTCGTTCCCACCAGACCGTTCTATCTTTTTGGACAACACTTTTCTGCTATTGCGGCCGCCGGACCTATCGCCGGACCTATTCTCGCCTGCCAGGCGTTCGGATGGCTTCCCTGTCTTCTCTGGATCGGTTTGGGCGTAGTGCTGATCGGCGCCGTGCACGACTTCGCGAGTCTGGCAGCCTCAGTTCGCCATGGGGCAACTTCTATCGCCGAGATCACCCGCGAACACTTGGGCGGAGGCGCCGGCCGGGCAATGATGGGTTTCATCTGGATAGCGCTGCTCTACGTCATCGTTGCTTTCGCGGACATCACCGCCGGAACGTTCAGTGCCGGCTCAGAAGAGTTGCGCGCCGCATCGGTGAACTTCAATCCTGGCGGCGCGGTGGCGGCGGCAAGCGTGATGTATCTGGCGCTTTCGCTCCTGCTCGGTCTGGTCCAGCGCTACCTTAATCCTCCGCTTTGGCTCGTCACCCTGACTTTCGTTCCGGCAGCATTCGCACTGTCATGGGTTGGAACCATGACTTCTAACTGGTTTGTGCTCGACCACAAAACCTGGGGAGTCCTAATTATTCTTTATTGCGGCGTGGCTTCAATTGTTCCTGTCTGGGCCTTGCTGCAGCCACGTGGTTATCTCGGCGGATTTATTCTCTATTCTGCGCTCGCCCTCGGCATCATCGGCGTCTTCTTCGGCGGCTACGAAATCCGGCAACCTGCTTTTAAGGGTTTCGATATCGGCGGG
>JAIVJP010000303.1 GCA_020199975.1 Acidobacteriota bacterium | reverse complement strand
GGTATGGACGGATTAAATCCATTAAGGTCTATAAAGGAAATCCGCCGATACAACCGCGCTAAATTTCATAGGCAGTAGGCGGTAGGCAGTTTGGCTCAATTGCTCAGGTTTGCAATTACATCCTGAGTGACAACTACCATCTGCCGACTGCCTACTCAACAAACCCGTCTGCTACGGCAGGCGACCCTGAACCTTTTAAATTATGAAAAACCAATCAATCAGATTACTAGGCGCCGCATTCGCAGTTGTTTTGACATTCAGTGTTCACGTCGTAGCGCAATCGCAATACAGTTGGCTTGATGACAAGCCGTTGCCGAGTTGGAGCGAGCGAAGCCGGGCGATTCTGCAAACCGAAAAAATAGGGCAATCCGAATTGGCGCGATGCCGCAACGTCATTCGTCCGGCGACGCTTCCGGTTGATCGTCTTTTGACTAAATACAATTGGACGCTCGTCGGCGATGCGCAAGTTTTTGGCAGGGCCACTGCCGTTACCGTAGCCCAAGGATTTGACGGAATGTGCCGCCCGCGCGGATTTCAAACTCTTGTGTTTGTCGGAAACCTTGTGGCGGGAACATTATCGCCAGGACCGATGGACTCGCGAATTTTAGCCGACTGCAATCGCGGCAACGGGACTTATAAACTTGACGGACAATCGCTCAGGTTTTCCGGTTTCGCCTCGACGCGCATGGCTTGTGCGCCGGGTTCGCTGGACAGCCGTTTTCTGCAAAGCCTCGACGCGGCGCGAATTTACAAAATGGAAGGCGATGCTTTGTATGTTGACCTTTTTGCCGATTCCGGCACGATGAAATTCGTCAAAGCCAATCGTTAAATTCGAAACGAGAAGGTAAAACCAAAATAGAAAAGCAATCGAATACGGTTATGCTTGCGTTTATGTCTTTAATAGCCGTAAGCGGTTGGTTTGCGTTGGGACTGCAATTTTACATCTTGCTCGTCAATCCGGATCTTGGTGACTTAACCCCTGTCCAAAGAACGGTCAAGTTTCTTAGCTACTTCACAATTCTGGCGAACTTGCTTGTCACGCTGAGTCTTACGATTTGTTTGCTGATGCCGCAATCCGGCTTGAGCAAGTTTTTTTCACGGCCGTCGGTAAAATCAGCTATCGCGGTTTATATTGCGATAGTTGGAATTGTGTATAGTTTGGTGCTGCGCCAACTGTGGAACCCCGAAGATTTTCAATTGGTTGCCGACGTGATGCTCCATGATGTTATTCCGATAATGTATGTTTTGTATTGGTTTATCTTTGTACCGAAAGGCGAACTGAACTGGAAAAATCCAATCTCGTGGCTGATTTTTCCTTTGATTTACCTGCCATACACTTTGATTCGCGGAGCTGTGTCCAACCAATATCCGTATCCCTTTGTTGATGTCAGCCAACATGGATATTCCGCCGTATTGTTTAATGGCGTGATGCTGCTTGTCGGCTTCTTTGTGATGGGCGAAATCTTTGTGGGAATTGATAAATTGATGAGCCGAACTTCAATTCAAAACGCCAGTTGACAGAGGCAGCAGGTGCGACTTCTGTTTCTCACACGAGGAGATGGGGACGGGGAGATGGGGGACGCGGGAAGGGTAACGTAAGGAGAAGATACTCAGAATTACTCAGAATAGCTCGTGCTGACTTTGGCCGACGTCTCCCCGTCTTTTTGGAACTCAACATCATTTCCCGCGTGTAAGCGGCTAATAATCTTTCCGGAGGATTTCCGTTCATGACAATAAGAAGCGTCGTATCTCTCTTGATCTCCCTGTTTTTAACAGGCGCAATCGCGTTAGCCCAGCAGATGCCAGCGCCGCCCACTCCACCAGCACCGCCCCCGCCAGGCGAACCTTTTGGCCAGTCGTTTTCCCTGTTCATTGACGGCGGCAGCTTCCTCGGCGTTTATGCGGAGGACATTAACAAAGAGAACATGGGTCGCTACGGCCTGCGCGAAGCGCGAGGCGCCGGCATCACCAGCATCGTGAAAGACAGCCCGGCCGAAAAGGCCGGCCTCAAGAAAGACGATGTGATTCTGCGCTTCGACGGTGAGGGTGTTACCAGTGTGCGGAAATTGAATCGGTTGGTATCGGAAGTTGCTCCAGACCAGACGGTACGACTCGGTATCAGTCGCGGTGGGTCAGAACAGGAAGTTGCTGTGACAATCGGCAAACGCAAGGACTCAATGGACGCGCTGCATAAGCTGCGGGGACTGGGTGGCAAGTTGGAGCGATTAGAGGGCCTGATGGCTCCGGGAGCGAGGGTCTGGAAGTGGGAAGGACCCGACTCAGACAACGATGGTTTCGTGTTCGCCTTCGGCAACAACCGACGCATCGGCGTGAGCACGACGCAGTTGACGAAACAACTGGCTGAATTCTTTGGCGTCGCGGATGGAAGGGGAGTGCTGGTGACTTCCGTCGGAGATGACAGTCCGGCCGCCAAAGCAGGAATCAGAGCGGGAGATGTAATCACCGCAGTGGATGGCGAGAAGATTGAAGACGCCGGCGATCTTACACGCGCGCTTGGCAAGAAAAAGGAAGGTGACGTTACGCTCACCATCGTTCGTGAAAAGCATCAGCGCAGCATCACTGTTACTCCCAAAGCGGCCAACCCGACCACAGGTCCTCCGGGAACGGCCCCGCAAGCAGGGCGCCGAGTGATTATTCCGCGCATCAACCTGCCGACAATCCCGCCAATCAATATAATGATCCCGCGCATTGATCTCCCTACGATCCCAGAGATCCACGTCAATATCGAAGGATTGCCGAAAGGGCAAGTTAAGAAAGTCTCGCGACCGATCTAACGCCGGTATGTTCGGGCTAGTTTGGCTTTACGCGCCTATGGCCACTCTTCTCCGCTTCTTCGGGTCCGAACGATTCCACGTAGAGCGCGTACCATTCCGGCAGGCCCATTGCCCTCACGCATTCGGCGAGTTGATTTATGTAGTCTCGATCCGCCGGCCTCTCACTCATGTGCGGCGTGATATAGCAGAGAGCCGGTCTGAGTGTGCCGTCGAGTGCTTCCGCAAGTACCGGTTCGGGAAAGTATTTCAGGCCGAAACACTCCTCGATGTTCGAGTAGAGCTTCGCAATGTCCTCATGCGTAATAGGCACGAGCGTCCCATAAACATATGATCGGTCGGTACGGACGAGGTTTACACGAAGGCGGACGTATAGCTGGAAACCGCTGAGCCTCGCCGGGACGACTTCAGTCGTAGTTACTCCGTGCTCGGCCAGTACGCTGGGGTGCATAAATGTGCCGTAGAAGAAGACCCAAATGCGCGATAGTGTCTCAGTCAATGGTATTTCCTTCAGAAGCGGGCGGAAACAAGGCAAATCACTAATTCGATAATCCTCATCGGTGGCCGTCTCTCGATAGATGACCTCGATAGATGGACTCGCCCTTTAGTTATGATTCTTGTAAACGATTCCCGTCAAGTTCAGGTCTTTCAAATCGCTCTCAACATGAGATAAATGCCGTAAACACACACACACACAATTAACCAGAACGCCATTTCCTGTATCCACACGTAGCGGCGCATAGGATGGGATGATGCGACCCCCTCACGCGCATAAACCAGCGCCGCGTGAAGTTTCCGCACTCCGACCATCACCACAAAAGCAGCGAGGACAAAAAGCGGCCAGAGGAATCTGATGTAATAGAACCTCAATAGGAACAGGAACAGCAGTCCAGCCATCAGGGAAAACGTTGCGCCAGCGAGGCGGCCACTGACGGTGTTTTCCAGCAGTGCCGGAGGCGAAGAGAGTGACGACGCGGCTGCGCTTAACGGCTTACGATGCGGGGGGCGTTGCGCGTCGTAGGCGCATCGCGTCGCGTCATTTCCGAGGACGCCGTAAGCTTCGTTGATTGCCTTCATCTCTTCCGCGTCGCCGCCGCGATCCGGATGATGCCGCATGGCGAGACGTTTATAAAGGCGTTCGATCTCATCCTGCGACGCAGTTTCCCCCGCGCCCAAAATGGAATAATAATCTCTCTCCACATCAGGATATCCCTTTTACCGTCTTACCCCCGTGCCTTGCTACGGCTGGCTCAGCTTCTTCTTACCTTCGACCGCGTCGTTGTAAGTGGTTCCGCGCGCATCGCAAATCTTGATCGCCTCGTCAAACTCTTTCGCGGCCTCGCTCGCGTTGTCCATGAAAGAATGAATCCGGCCCATCGCTTCGTGAGCACGGCAGAGGAGAGAACGGTCGGTTTCCGCTGAAGCAGCCTGCACCCCTAAGCGATAGTTTCCCAGCGCACGATTCAAGCGCTCTGCCTGCACGTTCTCGTCCGTCGCATCGGCCGCGGCCAGACTGGCCGTTTGGGCCAACGCGAAAAAGATGCGCGGCTCGCGGGGATAGTCCGTCAACAACTCTTTCAGACGCGTCTCCACATTGGGGTAGTCCTTCAGACGAAGAATATCTTCGATCTCCGAAAGCTTTTTGACGAGCGAAGCGGCCCTTGCGCTCCCGGCCCCGGAATACACCACCGGAGCTTCCGCCTCTGCTTTTCTCGCTGCGAGCCGCGCTTCTCGGGCTGACCGCGCGCGCTGACGTGCCTCGGCATTCTCGGTGAGGCGCCGACTCTCGCGAACCGGATCGAAAGACGAGATCATGTCCACAAAAAAGTTGGCCATATCAAAGCCGGTGCTTTCGATACCCTTCAACTGATCGGCAAAAAAGAAAGCGAGCAGTGCGCCATGCTCATAGTCGTCGGCGAGCTTGGCCACGGCGTCGTCCTGAATGGCGCTCGTCGCAGCGCGAGTTTCCTGGACTATCGTGGTTCGCGATGCATCGTCCCGAGCCCGGTCCAGTTTGCCGCGAGCTTCGCGCGTCAGGGCTTCAAGTTTCCTTGATTCCTCAAACCGCGCGTCAGCCGCCGCGACCAGCGACCGCGAGACTACGATAAATACGTCGGGTGTGACTGTGGCGCCTGCCTTCTCGCGTTCGCTGATGATTTGTTTGATTTGATCTCGCCGACCGGCGATCTCTCGGTTGAATCGCAAGATCAGCGGGTCAATTACATACTGAAGATATGCCCGCCTCAATTCTGAGGAAACCGGATCCGTTCCTTCGGGAAGGATTGCGTAATACTCATCGCCAATCACGCGGAAGTTAATCGCGCCCGGAGCTGCCAGAAGATCCGGCACGATAAAAAATCGCCGCACATGCTCGCGCATCGTGTAGGTCCTGGCAGTGTTCTTCTTCTTTCCGCGCGCCGGGGCTTTCACGAGTACGCGCTCGGACGAAGTCGTGATCGGCCGGGTGTGCAGATAGGTGAGCAGCGAGCGAATCAGTTCCGCTGCCGGTGGTCGCAGGCGGTCACCTTCGGCCTGGTAGGCCCGCGTGTAAGAAACGAGTCGTTCATCTATTCCCGAGCGGCGATAAAACTCCCGCACGAGGGGAGCGAAGTCGAGCACTTCCAAAAGCCCGCCGGGAAGGTCATCGGATCTTTCAGGCGCGTCCAGAGTGGGCGGTGGACCGAGGTCCAGCGCGAGGGAAACATAACGGGCCGCCTGATCGGCGGCGGTAGCGGGCGCAGGCAGTTTGTTGCGTTCATAAAAGGCACGCAGCCGGCTGCGAAGATCCGGATCCACAGTCGCGAGGTCCTTTCTTACCTGAGTGCGGAAAGCTGACGGCTCTCTTCCCTTCGCGATCGGATCGAAGCCGGCGGCTTCGAGCGCAGCCATCATGATGATCAGTCTCGGGTCAGCCTGAAACTCCACACCATAATCAGCCAGATCGAAGCCTGCGGCTGGTCGCTGCTGAAGCTGTGCACCCGTGGGACGGGAAGCCGGAGTGGGAGTTGGTGTGCCCTGCGAGTAGGCAATACCGCTCGCCAATGACATTGTGGAAACAGTGATAACGACAGTAAGAATTTTGGGTAAGTATTTTTTCATATAGCAAAACAATTGAATACAACTTCACAAATAGCTCTGTCAGAACCGCGAGCGGTAGCGACCGGGTGGTATGGTCCCTGTTGAGACCGCGTCGCTCGCGCTCGCCGTTCTGACAAGCAAGAGATGGTCTACAGTTCTAATGCGACTCTTGCCTTCGCTTACGATGCTTGCGCAACAGCCACAATGTTAATGGATATGCCAGAAGGGAACAAATCACCGAAAGCAGGGTTGCGCCGAGAGCAAAGGGCTTAACGAGATACCAACTTTGAACGAACATCTGGTGGTAGTAGTCGCCGCTGAATAGGTGTGGATTCTTTATTAACTCAATTCCCTCCGCGGGGATGCTCAGCGGGCGCCCGAGCACAAAGGCTCCGAGCGCGTATGACGCCACAATGATCGGCACGAGGGTCAGGAACGGATTATTGACAAAAGTCCCTGCGTAGATCGCGATCTTATTGAAGCGGAACAGGAATGCGACCAGGGTGGCCGCAATAGTGTGCAGCCCCAGGAAAGGGGAGAAGGCGATGAAAACACCGATTGAAAAAGCAAGTGCCGTCCGCTTGGGTGGATCATCGATAGCGAGCAGACGGCGAAAGGCGGCGCGAAACATAAAAAGTCTCGAGTTCCGAGTCTAGAGTCTCGAGTTGGATACAGACAAACCCGAAACTCGGAACGCGAAACCCGAAACCCTCATTTAAAGCTATTCAAAGCCTCAGCTTCGTTATCGTAGGCGTCGAACACGGTCAGGAGTTTGGTGATTACAAGGAGATCCTGGATCTTATCGGTAAGATTCAATAACTTAACCTGGCCACCCTGGCGGCTGATTGTTGTGTAGTTCGCGATCAGTTCGCCGATGCCGCTCGAATCCATGTACTTAACGCCCCCAAGATTAAGCAAAACCTTTTTCTTGCCCTCGTCGGCCAGCCGGCGCGTCGTATCGCGCAAAGCTATGCTGCCTTCACCCATTCTCACGGGCCCATTCAGATCGAGGATGGTGACGTCACCTGCTTGTCGTTCCTTCAGCTCAAGCTCTGCCATGACTCAAATCTCCATTAACCGTCAGTTAACTCTCGAAACCGGGATCTTCAAATCTCGGCCCCGCCTTATTTGAATCCGTTGAGGGCTTCCGGTTCGCTCTCGTATACGTCAAAGACTGTGAGTAGTTTCGTAATAGTCAGCAGGTCCTGAAGTTTTTCGGTGAGGTTGAGCAGCTTCAATTGGCCACCATCTTTTTCGATGGCCGTGTAGCTGGAAACCAGTTCGCCTATGCCACTCGAATCGATGTAACCCACGCCTGCGAGGTTCAACAAGATCTTCTTCTTGCCTTCCTCCAGCATGCGACGGACGGCCGTTCGGAGAGCAACGCTGCCTTCGCCTATGGTCATCTTTCCCTTCATATCAAGGACAGTCACATCTCCGGCTTGACGTTCGGCAATATTCAACTCAGCCATGTTACAGGATCTCCTTTATCGGTTAGCTCGTCTCTTGATCATGCGCACCGTAGTGCCGCCTTCGGGGGAAATCGACCAATCGACTTCGTCAAAAAAGTTCCGCATAAAAAAAATACCGCGCCCGGAACTCTTCAGGATGTTTTCTTCTTTGGTCGGATCTGAAATGGTGTCTGGATTGAACCCTTGTCCCTGGTCATGCACGCTGATTTCAAGAGCATCGAGGGAACTCTTTACATTGATCCCGACGAGTTTTGTTTCGTCGAGCTTGTTTCCGTGAATCACCGCGTTTGCCAGGGCCTCCCGGACTGCCATATCGATTCCAAACGCGGCTTCCTCACCAATTCCCGAGCGGGCAACGAGTCCGGCAACTGCGGTGGCAGCTTCATCGATAGCCTCAATACGGCTGGGCAACTTGAGTTCTGTCGTCTCTACAGTCACTGGTGAAAAGCATGGCCTGTCCAAGAGCCACTCGACGCTGACCTTGGTGCTTTGGAACCACCAAAAAGCTACCCAGAAGTCCGAGGGTTTAACACGCTGACTACCCGGATGTCAAGAAAATGGCCAGAAGGGATAGCGGGTCATATTTTAGTGATCTGAGGGTGCCTCGACCGCACGAGCTGATGGCTGATACTAGCCCCACACTTAAGAGACGATGTCATAACTGGCTGTATCGCCTTCATGAGGTGAGGATTCAGAGGGTAAGATTGGCGCGATGAAAATCACCCCGGCTCGCCGGATAAACGGGCGAGTTCAACTCCCCGGCGACAAGTCAATCTCACAT
>JAIVJP010000302.1 GCA_020199975.1 Acidobacteriota bacterium | reverse complement strand
CGGGGCAGCCACGAGTGCCTACAACTTCAGTCATGATTTCACTTTGAGAATTCTACACATCAGCTCAGCGCAGGCATTTGGCGGTGGCGAGCGTCATCTTGCGGATCTGGCAAACGCGCTTGCTACCCGAGGTCATGATGTGTTCGCAGTAGTGCGGCCAGACTCTCCTTTGATCGCCGAGCTCACCGGCCTGCCGGCTCAAAACCTGGTCCCTCTTCCGTTGCGCAACGCGCTGGACGCAAGCAGCGCTGGTCGGCTCGCGAGCTTTGTTAGAAAGCAAAAGATTGAGCTCGTACACGCTCACATGGCCCGGGATTACCCACTCGCTGCCTATGTAACCCGGCGAAATCCGGACGCACAGTTGATAGTTACGCGGCACGTTTTGTTTCCGCTAAATCCACTGCACAAAATCACACTCTCGCGCGTAGCGCGGGTCGTTGCAGTCTCCGACGCGGTGGGACGCCAGCTCTCCATGCAGAAAATAGTGCCGCGGGAGAGAGTCACCGTGGTTCACAATGGAATTGACATCGCCCGATTTGAGACAGCGATGCGAAAATTCGATCGGGAACAGTTTTGCCGGCGCTGGGCCTTGCCGGAAAAGAGTACGCTGGTGGGAAGCGTCGGATCGCTCAACCCACTGAAGGGCCACGAGGATTTTCTCCAGGCTGCCGCGCGGGTTGCAGACATTTTTCCCGGCGCGTATTTCATCGTTGCCGGTGTGGACGTTACTGCGGGACAAATAAATCGGGCCAATCTGGAACGCCTGGTACGAAAACTTAAACTGGAGTCCAGAGTTCGCTTTATCGGGAAGATGGATGACGTAGCGCCCCTATTTTGCGCTTTGGACATAACCGTTTCAGCGTCCCACTCCGAATCATTTGGTTTAGCGATTGCCGAAGCGATGACTACCGGGAATGCAGTGGTGGCGACTGAAACCGAAGGTGCTCGGGAAATCATTTTGGACGGCGAAACGGGTTTGCTTGTAAAGGTTCGGGATGTCGGAGCGCTGGCGGAGGCAATCGGCGCTCTACTCAGTGACGAGGAGCAACGACAGCGAATTGGTCAGAGTGCTCGCGAGGAAGTGAGGCTTCGCTTCAGCCTCGATAGAATGGTTGATGCTACGGAGCAAATTTATCAGGAGAGCCTTGCTCAAGGGTATTTAAGGGTAAATCAAAGTAGTGGGTCAGTTTAAGCTTGAGAAGATCCAATGTGTTTTCGAATCCCGAAGGGATTTAAGTTAATAGCCGTGGGCGAGCGTTTGCGCGACGCCCACGGAGGATCAGAGATAGGATTCCCTGACCCTGGAAGGGTCAAACAGTAACGGAAATGTCACCCATTCAGGATCAAGAATCTTTCCTTCGCCTATCCGTGGGCGTCGCGCCAAACTGACTCACTACAATAATCAACTGGCCGGACAGCCGAACGTATTACTGCCTCCTGCCTACTGCCTTCTTTCGAGTTCGTCAATTTTGGCGGCAAGAACGAAGTCGCTTTCCGTCAGTCCGTCGATCTTGTGAGTCCAGATCGTAATCTCCGCCCGGCCCCAGCCGAAGCAGATGTCGGGATGATGGCCTTGCTCTTCCGCAAGATTGCCAACGCGATCGACAAACGCCTGAGCCTCTTGGAAGTCCTCGAACTTGTAAGCCTTGCTCAAGTGGTGCTCGTTGACGACTTCCCAGCCACTAACTTGAGATAAGAGTTTCTGGATTTCCTCACCCTTAAGCGGTGGCACGCCACCGCGACAAGGAACACACTCACGACTTGCCAGTTCGTTCATATCGTCTCCGTCCCGAAAGCTGCTTTTCTCAGAATTGCGATCTGACCTGCATGGTAAAGATCGTGCTGTATCGCTCCGTGAATTGTTACGTAAACGGAAGGCATGTTTGGCAGGATGGATTCATCAAGCCGCGCTTCAGTGAGGAAAGCAATCGATTTCCTCAGTTTGTGATGACCTTCTATCAGCGCGGCTTTGGTAATGGCCCAGGCCGCCTCGGTGGTGTCGATAACGGGACGCCAATCCTCGGCCGTAGAAAGCTCGGCGCGATCTCCTTCGAGTCTACGGCGACAGGCGTCTTCCCAGGCCGCAATGTGGAGTACCAGCTCCCAGATGCTGTGAACGCTCGCCAGTGGATGCGCAGCCGCTTGCTTAGCGGTTACACCCTCAAGAGTTTCCAGCACTCCCGGACCATGCCATGCTCCACCTTCAAACGCCAGTTTCAACTGCCTTTCAATTCTCTCAATTTCGTTCATACGCTTTGCTCCGACTAATCTCTTTGCTCAAGGTCCGCTTTAAGCTGTTCCAGATCGGCGCGCAACTCCTCGCGCTCGGCGTAGAGCTTTGCAAGTGGACCGGGTAAGGCTATCAACTCGGCCTGGGCTGGTTCAAAACCACGCTCACGCATCTGACGTTCAAATCTCTCTTCGACTTCCCGCAGTCGTTCTTCAAGCCGACCTCCCCATTCGTGTATTTCGTGGTTCATGGCTCGTATTCTACACGCAATCTCAGCTCTTCTCCCGTCCTCATGCACCGCGCGCCTCAGAGGCAATCACGCGTGCGGAATCCGCATGCGCCCGACTTGCTAAGAACGCTCTTTAGCGGATAGTCTTAACCCGAAGCCTTCAGCAATTAAACAAACATATTCCGGCAGACACGGGGTCCCCGCGCGGGGTGTAGGCCGCACCAACGCTCACCGCGGTTGGTCTGTCTATCAAGGCCGCTTCAAGGAGGATTTGTGGCAATTCTTCATCCCTTCAGTGCTTTGCGTCCGCCCCCTGAGCGGGCCAAACAAGTGGCTAGCGTTCCCTATGATGTCGTGAACACTGAAGAAGCGCGCAATCTGGCCGCTAACAATCCTTTGAGCTTTCTACATGTATCGCGTCCGGAAATTGATTTGCCCGAAGGAACCGACCTACACAGCGACGCGGTCTATCGCAAGGCCGCGGACAACTTTCAGAATTTGATCAAGAACTGTCCACTGGAAAAAGAAGAGCTTCCCAGTATCTATCTCTATCGACTAATCATGGGCGAGCATGAACAGATCGGCGTAGTGGCTTGCTGTTCCGTTGATGAGTATGACACGGATGTAATTCGTAAACATGAACGCACTCGCCGAGACAAAGAGGATGATCGTACCAGGCATATGCGCGTCTTACGAGCACAGACTGGGCCCGTATTTCTCACGTATCGCGCGCGGCGTGATATCGACACGATGGTTATGGAGACGACGATGGCCAACGCCCTCTACGACTTCACGGCTGACGACGGGATCCAGCATACAATCTGGCGTGTTCCTGATCCTGTGCGGTTCGTGCGGACCTTTCGCGATGTCCCCTACCTTTACATTGCCGATGGCCACCACCGCGCGGCCAGCGCCAGCCGCGCATGCGCCGAACTGAAGGAGCAGAATTCCAGTCACACAGGCGACGAAGAGTACAACTTCTTTCTGGCCGTAATTTTCCCGGACGATCAGCTGCAGATTCTTCCGTACAATCGCGTCGTGCGAGACTTGAATGGTCAATCTAAGGATGAGTTTCTCTCCGATGTAAAAAGGGTTTTTGAAGTTTCGGAGAACGGAATTCCCACAGCTAAGGCGCCCGGTAACTGGAGTATGTATCTTAATAACCAATGGTATGGTTTAAGTTTGCCTGCGAATACGCCGAAGCCGGAAGGCGCGGTGGCTTCATTGGACGTATCGCTGCTTCAAGACCGATTGTTAGACCCAATCCTTGGAATAAAGGACGTGCGCACCGACAAACGAATCGACTTTGTTGGCGGCTTGCGGGGCACGAGAGAAATTGAGCGCTTAGTCGACGAACGAAAGGCCGCCGTCGGCTTTTCGTTGTATCCGACAAATGTTGCGGACCTTTTGCGCGTGTCTGACGCGGGCGAGATCATGCCGCCGAAGTCAACCTGGTTCGAACCGAAGCTGCGGGATGGTTTGCTGAGCCACAGTTTTTGATTTCCAATTGCCAATTGCCGATTTAAGGGGTCCACTTTCTAGTCGCCAGTTATTAGTTCGTAAACGCTGCCAATGGGCAATCGGCAATTGGCAATCGGCAATAACATGATGCTTGTTTTAATCGCTGACAAATTCGAACAGTCCGGGCGCTATGGTTTAGAAGCCCTCGGCTGTGAGATTTCGTTTCAGCCGGACCTGAAGGACGAAGCGCTGGTTGAGACGATAGGCAAGGAAAACCCGGATGTGCTGGTAGTGCGCGGTACGAAGGTTACCGAAGCGATGCTGGCTGCCGGCCAAATCAAGCTGGTTGTCCGAGCCGGAGCGGGCTTCAACACGATCGACGTGGCAGCGGCGTCAAGACGAGGGATTTACGTTTCGAACTGTCCGGGTAAGAATTCGATTGCCGTGGCGGAGTTGGCATTTGCACTGATTCTGGCGCTGGATCGCCGCATCGCGGATAACGTGATTAGCTTGCGACGCGGTGAGTGGAACAAGAAGGAGTTTTCCAAGGGGCGTGGTCTGTACGGTCGGACCCTCGGCCTGATTGGTCTCGGCAAGATCGGACAGGAGATGGTCCAGCGCGCGCGTGCCTTCGGTATGCCGGTTATTGCGTGGAGTCGCAGTCTAACTCCGGATCGCGCCGCCGAGATTGGAGTTGAATATCGAGCACAGGCCGTAGACGTCGCCCGAGAAGCTGATGTGGTAAGCGTGCACCTGGCTTTGAATCCAAAAACGAAAGATTTCATTAATGCCGAATTCTTTGCCGCGATGCGTGCAGGGGCTTACTTCGTCAACACCGCGCGGGGTGAAGTGGTGAATCAGGCGGCGCTGGTTGCAGCAATGAAGAGTCGCGGGTTGCGAGTGGGACTTGACGTGTTCGCGAACGAGCCGACATCCGCAACAGGTGAGTTCAGCGATCCCATTCAAGAGGAGCCAAATCTCTATGGCACCCATCACATTGGTGCTTCAACCGATCAAGCGCAGGAGGCCATCGCCGCGGAGACAGTCCGCATAGTTAGGGAGTTTAAGGAGACGGGTAAGGTTCCGAACGTCGTGAATCTGGCTCGGCAAACCCCGGCTACCCACCGACTGGTTGTGCGTCATCTGGATCGTCCGGGAGTGTTGGCCCACGTGCTCGATGCAATCAAGGCCGAACAGATCAACGTGCAGGAGATGGAGAACATCGTCTTCGAGGGGGCTGCCGCCGCTGTCGCACGCATCAATCTCGATAACGCGCCGTCGCCGCAGGCGCTGGAGCGCTTACGCACCGAAAACGCTGACATCATCGAACTCGATCTGCTGAAGTTGAGCCGCGAATGAACACCACCCTCATTACGGGCGCCTCGAGTGGCATTGGCGAAGCCTTTGCTCGAAGATTTGCGGCACTGGGCCGCAATGTTCTCCTGGTGGCGCGGTCTGAAGACAAGCTTGTTTCATTGTGCAATGAACTTGGTCGCCTCAACAGCATCAGGGCCCAGTATGTGGCAATGGATCTTTCGAAGCCGGAATCGCCGGCACGTTTGTTCGAGGAGACGGAAAAGCGTGGACTCGTAATTGACATACTCATCAACAATGCCGGCTTTGGTTCAATGGGAGTATTTACCAAGCTTGATTTGGCCCGTGAGCTTGAAATGATCGACTTGAATGTGAAGGCGTTGGTTGATTTGTCATATCGATTTCTGTTGCCGATGCGCGCTCGTAAACAGGGGACAATCATCAACGTCGCTTCTACGGCGGGGTTTCAACCAGTGCCCTTCATGGCGACGTATTCAGCCACTAAAGCATTTGTGCTCTCCTTCTCGGAAGCTTTGTGGGAGGAGAATCGACCTCACGGATTACATGTAATGGCTCTTTGCCCGGGCGTGACCGAAACAAACTTTTTTAAGGCTGCTCAGATTCAAAAGCCCCCGATGCGCACGGCTGAGACACCGGAAGACGTGGTTGACACGGCATTGCGCGGGCTGGCGCGCGGCAAGAGTCACATAATTTCAGGCTGGACAAACCTTTTGATGATCGAATCAGAGCGGCTGGCGCCGCGTTCCTTCGTCGCCAGGATGGCTGGGCGAGTCTTACGACCGTATTTCGGCGACGGAAACAAGGAAACCACCGGCTCGAAGGACACGAAGGAGTAGACGGTTGGTAAGCAAGCAATATCTCGTCAGTGGAGGAAGAATGACTGAGCGGATTTTTAACTTCAGTGCCGGCCCGGCAGTATTGCCGGTGCCGGTTTTGGAAGAGGCGCAGCGCGACATGTTGGCCCTTCCCGGTGTGGGCATGTCAGTGATGGAGATCAGTCACCGCTCGAAGATCTTTGACGAGATTTTCAGTCGCGCGGAGTCGGGCATCCGAGAGCTGCTGGGTGTGCGGGATAACTATCACGTCCTGTTCCTGCAAGCTGGTGCGAGCCTGCAGTTTTCCATGTTGGCGATGAATCTTCTGCCGGCGAACGGCAGCGCGGACTATGTCATCACGGGCAGTTGGGGCAAGAAGGCATTGAAAGAGGCCAAGCGCTCAGGTTCCGCGAAGGTCGCGGCTACCATGGCGGATGGCGGGTTTACCAGAGTCCCCACCGATAGCGAGCTGACTCTGGATCCAAACGCGGCCTACGTTCACATTACTACCAATGAAACCATTGAAGGCGTGGAATGGAAACAAGAGCCGAACGTAGGTGATGTTCCACTCGTGGCCGATGCTTCTTCCGACATTCTCTCGCACGCCATCCCGATGGAGAAATACGGTCTGATCTACGCGGGTGCGCAGAAGAATATGGGACCCAGCGGCGTCACACTCGTGATACTCCGCGACGATCTGCTGAAGCGAATCCCCGAGGGACTCCACACGATGCTCGACTACCGCACACACGTGGAGAATAAGTCGCTCTACAACACCCCGAACACCTGGGGTATTTATATCCTCAGTCTCGTGTGCAAGTGGGTGAAAGACAAAGGTGGGCTCTCAGCAATGCAACGTGAGAACGAAGAGAAGGCGGGGCTTCTTTACGATGCGATCGACTCGACCGACTTTTACCGGGGACACGCCGATCCCGATTCTCGTTCTTTGATGAATGTCACCTACCGTCTGCCGTCCGAGGAACTCGAGAAGAAGTTTACCTCCCAAGCCACGGCCCAGGGCCTGGATGGATTGAAAGGACACCGTTCTGTGGGTGGAGTCCGAGCGTCCATCTACAATGCTTTCCCGCGAGAGGGCGTCGAGGCCCTGGTCGGATTTATGAAAGAGTTTGAACGGAAATACGGGTGAACCACTCTCCTTAGGCTCTCCCGTTGCGCGCAGACTTGGAGCGCGGGCATCTTGCCCGCATGAGCGCCGTAGGCGCGAATCTGCAGATCGTAAGGTGAGGTCGAGTGAAAGCGAGGTTCTGAGCGTGCTGGCGCACGCTAAGCGGGCAAGATGCCCGCGCTCCGGGGGAACCTTCATGGATACCCGCCAGCAATATTCTTTCTCAGAAAACGAGATTGTGACGTTACGTGTAATCGCGGCCGACGCCGGCTCGCGGCTCGATACTTACCTTGCTTCTCGAATAACCCATCGCGCGCGACCCGCGTAATCGGAGGCGCATGGCTGTCATCCAGGCCGGAAGGTCGGCGTTGTCGCTGTACACCACTCGGCGTCGATATGATCGATTCACTTTACTCGATGTTGAATTGAAAACCGGACGCACTCATCAAATCCGGGTGCATCTCTCCGGGCTAAAGCATCCGGTAGTGGGCGATGAAGTCTATGGTGGGGGCCGCGACAATACAGTCCGGGACCCGAAATTGAAAGCGCAGATTCGAAAGCTCGGCCGGCATTTCCTTCATGCCGAGCGACTAGAATTTCGTCATCCAGGCACGGATAAGCCAATGAAGTTCAAGGCACCACTGCCTGTTGAACTTGAAGAACTGGTTGCGACTCTGGAGTCCGAAGCGAAATGAGCTACGAAGTGGAGGCTTAACGTGCCGGCCGCGATTCCCAACTGGAAAAAGCTGTCCAACTGGCGTTGGAAGCTTTGAAACAGATGAAAGTGGTTCCGGTTCGCCGGCCAACCTCTCCAGTTTACAAGTGACTGTGATCTAAACGGTATCCGGGTAATGACAAGTTGATGGCCCAAGACAATCGTCAAATCCGTTGGTGGGTATTGCTCGCAGTTACCGCCATCGCTCTTTACCTCTGTTGGCTGATGCTGCAGCCGTTTGTTGGCGTGCTTGCCTGGGCCGCAGTCCTGGTGATCGTCTTTTATCCCATACACCAGCGACTGCTGAAACGCCTCAAAAAGCCCGGCCTCAGCGCCTTGCTGTCGTGCATTCTTGTCATACTCACCATTCTGGTGCCGGTGGTGCTCGTGACCATTGCCGTGCTCAACGAATTCTCAGGCGCAATGAACAACCTGCAAGCGACGATCGCCTACGTGCTTGATCCTAATTCTCCTTATACCGGGCGGGTGCTGCGTTGGGTTAGTCAGTACATCGACATTGAGCAAGTTCGTTCAGGACAGTATCTGCGAGAGCGGCTGCAGGGAGTGAGCGGCCAGCTCGCAGGCCGGACGCTAGGAGTGATTGGTGGGGTGATCGGGGCCATTGTGCAGATGTTTTTCGTTGTCTTCACGATGTACTACCTCTTCCGCGATGGCGACAAGATTTTCGCTGCCTTGAGAGACGCGTTGCCGCTGGAGAGTAAACAAGCGACGGCGATCATGGCAAGAACGCGTGATGTAATTGGAGCCAGTGTGTATGGAGTACTCGCCATCGCCATCGTGCAGGGAGTCTTAGGAGGGCTTGCGTTCTGG
>JAIVJP010000518.1 GCA_020199975.1 Acidobacteriota bacterium | reverse complement strand
ACCACGTGCCGACAACACAACACAAAGATCCCGTTTGCGGTATGCAGGTTGAGGCAGAAAATGCTGCAGGCCAGTCTGAGTATCGAGGGCATACGTACTACTTTTGCTCTCAGGGTTGCAAAGAGAAATTCGAACAACACCCAGAGCAATATGAGGGCAAATCGAGCGAAGGGGATCGTTAGCGCTCAAGCGACCCGCGCACTTGAAGCTTGAAACTTAGGTCAGGAAGTCGGATCAGCCTGGGCACTACGCGTTTACTTGCCCCCAAAATATTAACCGTTCATTTCACTTTCACACAGGAGGAACTTCGATGCGACGAACTATAGCTTTTGTACTCTTGCTTTCTGTTACAGCTTTCTGGGCCGCTTGTAACACGGCGGACAACTCAAATACGACCGGCAACGCCAACATGACGGCGACGCCAGCTAACGCGAACGTAGGCACGGCAAATAGCAACGCGAATGCTAACGTGCACTCCAACATGAACGCCAGCGAACACGCGAATATGAACATGGGTAACAGGAACGCAAACGCGAAGAAGACACCCTAGTTCCCGCGTTGTAGAGTTCGCCGCTGTCGATTTGAGGATCTGTTCCTGGCGCCAAGCTAGCCGAGTGTCAAGGCGTGAGGATGTTTTTGTCGAATGCTTGCGATAATTGTTGAGAGTGTTCACTAACCGTTAAATTAACGCTGAGGAGACTCAACTATGCGTCGAAAAACTCTAAGACTCGTCCTGCTTGCTCCGCTTATCGCCATCACTGGCAAGCGCTCATGACCTTTTTCTAAAGCTGGACTTGTCATGTCCACTCACATGGAACAGATAAGAAGGAAACGATGAGACTTCCGCTATCTGGTTTTGTTTTCCTGCTGGGTTATGTCACGCTGATCGGAGTAGCTTCCTTCCTTGAGAAGTTCAGCGTGAAGCAATTGAACCCGTATCAAGTGAACTTTCTGATGGCTGTCGGAACGGGGTTACCGCTGTGGTATCACCTTGACGATTGCCGGTGTGGCGCTGCTTTCATTGCAGCAGGAATGAGGCATGCGACATTCGGAATCACGACTTTGAAGGAGGTTTTGTAGAAATGAAAAGGCGGAAATTCTTGTTGAGCATGCTCCTGGTTGTCATAGCGGGGACGGCGAGTTGCCTGGTGACGCGTTCCAATGGTTCCAATGTCGGTGACCGGGGCACACCAGTGTCCGTCATTCGCACTCCTGACGGAGGATTGGTGCCTGAGGTTTCGCTGGACAAGCAGGGTGTCTTGCACCTGGCCTATGGAAAGGGCAGTGACGGCTACTACGTGCAGTCGCGCGACGGAGGCAAGACCTTTAGTTCGCCGGTCCAACTCAACCGACGCGCGGGTATCGTGGCGGTTGGCGGAGAGCGTGGACCCAAGATCGCCATCGGCAAAGACGGCGCGATTCAGGTGGCCTGGTTGGGACAGCGCAGCGGTGGCATTTGGTACACCCGCAGCACCGATGGAGGACGGACTTTCGAGCCTGAACGTAACTTGCTTGACACTGAGACTGGCACCGATGAAGCGACAATCGCTGCTGATCAGGACGGCAATGTCTTTGTCCTCTGGCTCGATGGACGGATGCCTGTTGACTCCCGGAATCCTGGCAGCACTCCGATTTTTATGGCGGCCTCAAGGGACAATGGCGCGACCTTCTCGGCTGACCAGCCGCTGAAATACCAGCCTGATAAGCGAGCCTGTTCTTGTTGCCGGATGGAAGCCGTCGTCGGCAAAGACGGTTATCTTTATGTCGGGTTCCGCACCGGATACCAAAACATTCGGGACTTTTATCTCCTGAAGGGTCGAAAAACAGAAAATAGCTTCCGCTTGGTTCCTGTCAGCGTTGACAACTGGGAACTCGAAGCCTGCCCAATGAGCGGTCCCTCTTTCACCATAGAAGACAACGGACAAGTGCTGATTAGTTGGATGAGCCGCTACAGGGTTTACTGGTCCATCTCGAACAGCGAGACAATCAACTTCGCTCCGCGCGTGGCCACACCTCCAGGTGGCGAGGGCGAGAACCACCCTGTTGTTCTGGCTAATCACAAGGGTGAGGTGTTACTCGTTTGGAGAGATGGGGCCCAAGTAAAGTGGGCGAAGTACACAATGGACGGCAGGTTCACGGGCAACCAGGGTACAGCCGGGAGGTTGAATGGGCATAGCAAACCGGACGCATTCCTCGGCACTGACGGTAGTTTCTACGTTGTCTTGTAAGAACTTGTGGTAGCCGCTGCCACGTAAGGCGCGTAAGGCGATACAGAGTATTTGGACGAACGCGGCCCGGGCACGGTATCTCCGACCTGATCGGGGATACTGTTGAAGGAGAACAGCTGATGCGTAAACCGACTACAGAATCTAGCGTAAGGCGCGTAAGGCGATACAGAGTATTTGGACGAACGCGGCCCGGGCACGGTATCTCCGACCTGATCGGGGATACTGTTGAAGGAGAACAGCTGATGCGTAAACCGACTACAGAATCTAGCTCGTGGATCGTGATTACCGAGATAACCATCAGGTGCCGGAAATGGGCGAAATGAAGAACACGGAGTACGGCTTCAGCGCATCAAGATTCACGTCGCGGGCAATACGGCTTGGGCGACTTTCAAGTACACCATCTTCGCTGACGTGACGGACAACGGAAAAACCAGTCACATCGATGGCGGTGGACTCGGCACCGCGATTCTCGAGAGGCGCGATGGCCGCCGGCGGATTGTGCACTGGCATTCAAGCGCACCGCGCCGGACTCCGGCGGCAGCGCCGCCGAAGCCTCAATGATTTAAGTAAGAAGTTTGCAGTTTCCCTGAACTAAAACCAACGTAGATGGAGGAAAAGAAATGAAAAGACTCTCGATCAAGTTAGCTGTGACCACGCTCATTCTAGGAACCGTGTTTGTAGTTTCGATGTCAAGCACTGCTCAGACTTCCAAGGCGGAAAGGTCGTTCCTAGGCTTCATAAGCGACAATCACTGTGGCTTGAAACACATGTCAGGCATGGGCGATGACAAGTCGTGCACGCTGATGTGCGTGAAGAACGGCAAATTCGTTCTAGCCGATCGCGACCACAAACGAGTCTATCAACTCGACAAAGCGGGCCAGGAAAAGGCACGTGAGTTTGCCGGTCAAAAGGTAAAAGTAACTGGCCGGGTTGTCCGCAAGACAATTCGTGTGACTGCAATCGAGGCCGCGACTTAAAGGACCGTGACCTGGGCAGCATAATCGTAAAGGCAGTTTGGCAAACCGCTGAGAGTGTGTCGTGTTGACTTAATTGGCCCGCTGTTGTTGTACGTGGCGGCACGTCAGACGAGTCTCTTTCCATTGGGGTTCAGATTGTAGCGCGACCGCGAGAGGACGTGGCGTTAGCTATCGCGTACCGGTTCGAAAAGGAATTGGGTGGCTGGCGACCGCCGGTGATCCCAGCTTAGTTGGCTGGTGGCGGCGATGATTAGGTTTAAGAGGGAAATTACATGAAACCAGCAGAGATGCAGCAACCTACAAAACCTGGAAAGACTAGAGCCACCGGTAGTTCGGTAACAGATCCGGTTTGTGGGATGGTTATCGATCGCGGATCGGCAGCAGGCACTTTCGACTACGAAGGCGAAACTTACTACTTCTGTAGCACGAATTGTTTAAACAAGTTTCGAGCAGAACCTGAGCGATATCTTCAATCTCAGACTACAGCTTCCCTCGATATTCAACGAACAAAGCCGACTCCACCGCCAGCCGCAGAATACACGTGTCCGATGCATCCCGAAGTTCGCCAGAACAAACCACGTTCGTGTCCAAAGTGTGGGATGGCGCTCGAACGAGACGCGCCGCAAACGGCAGCGAAGAAGATCGAGTACACCTGCCCGATGCATCCGCAGATAGTGCGTGACAAACCCGGCAACTGTCCCATCTGCGGTATGGCCCTGGAGCCGCGGACCGTCACTCTTGCTGAGGAAGAGAATTACGAGCTAAAGGACATGCGGCGACGCTTCTGGGTCAGTGTCGTGCTTACCATTCCGGTCTTCGTGCTTGGAATGAGTGACCTTATTCCCGGAGCACCATTGCAGCGCCTGGTACCGCCTGCCGTTCTGCCGTGGCTTCAATTGATTCTGGCTTCCCCAGTCGTTCTTTGGGGTGGCTGGCCCTTTTTCGTGCGCGCCTGGCAATCAGTAGTAAACCGAAGCCTGAACATGTTCACGTTGATCGGGCTCGGCGTGGGAGTGGCTTATGGCTACAGCGTTGTGGCCACACTATTGCCGGATATCTTTCCGCATTCGTTTCGCGGTCACGGCGGTGCGGTCCCGGTTTACTTCGAAGCCGCTGCGGTAATCAC
>JAIVJP010000517.1 GCA_020199975.1 Acidobacteriota bacterium | reverse complement strand
GTCTAGGCCCTGGATTGGGCTTAAATGCAATGTTGACCGGGAGCTCGAATCCAGTGGCGAAGACTTCGACCTGGTATCCCGGCTGCTTCACCGTCCATGTTGTAGACCCCCCGGGGGCAGGCTGAGAAGCGGTGCGGAAACGGCGCTCGGCCCAGGCGCTCCACTCAGTGGCAAGATCGCCGCTGCTATCTTTAAAACGAGCGCGCAGGCGGTAGTCTGTGTCGTACATGAATTCGGTTCGACCAGCGTACGAGTTCACGAAAAGGCCATCACCAATATGCGAGTGATACTTTTGCGGCCCACCAATGCATGACGCTACCCAGACGCGCTCTGAAGGCGTGATAGTCCAAATCTCCCAGTCGGTGCATACATGAGTGTCGCCGGGGTTGGGATCGGAGAAGGCAGGCGACGTCTCCATGTGAATGTCGGCCGGGTGGACGATTTGTCCGTCAGTGCTAGGTGCAGTGATCGTCGGTGTCGCCGGCGAGCTATTTCCACCAGTCGTGGTGGAGGAAATATCAACAAAACAGAGCTTGTTGTTACTGGCTCCTAACGCATTGTTGATGGTCAACTTGCCGTCACTGACCGTCACTGTCTGAGTCCCCTCAACCCATGGCGTTGTGCTTGTAGGTGTCCCATCTACCGTCAGTACACCTTCCGCAGCAATCTTGTACACACTATCGAAATTTTGCGGATCTCCTGCTACCACACGGACTGTGTAGGTCCCATTAGGTACGGCTATCTCCCACGTGAACGTCCCGTAAAGTTGCATATGAACGAGTGTGTCGTAGCGCTGGTCAGGTGAGTTGGAAGCATCGCGATCGCGGGTGTGTGCACTACAGTCTGCATCCCAGCCATAGGTGTAGCCGTTGCCACGGTCTCCATACACCGCTCCAGAATCGGCCAGGTATCCCGCAGGCACTGCTGCCGATGCTGGCTGAAAGTTGATCTTGGCACTAAATCCCTGAGCCGCCGCCACTGAGCAGGTCCCTAATAGAAATAGAAAGAGAATTCCTGTGCTAGGGAACAACCTTATCCGTTGCATTGCTTCCGTGTTCCAAGGGTATCGAATTATCGTGCGCATTTATTTATCATGGTGTTTTCCTAGAGGAGTGTCTGTTCCAGAGTTAAACCCAATGGGCTTGGTTCGCCACCGCGTATGAAAACAAAGGACTCATCGGGACGATTGAGTTGCCATATTGTCGCGCACCCTCAGAAGCGCTTACGGATAGATGGCGGCGTCATGCAGACCTCAACAGTCTGCTCCCAGCTAACTCCAGCTGTGGTCACTGTTGAACCGGTTGTTTTGTTCAGTTACTCGGTATTTCCCAACAGACGTTACTTTTGTTTCACAGAATCATTTTGCGCCGAGTCGTGTGCGCTCGCTTCAAACAAAGAAGAGTTTGGAGCTCAAATTATGGTTCTCTTGTTCAGAAGCGTTTAGCCAAAATCCTATGAAACATTTATGACCTCTGTTTACCTCTGGTGAAAAATTCGACATCTCTGATGAAAACAAAGGGAAGAGATTACCGAAAAGGAAGGTCAGGCTAAGCGCTGCATGGGCAGGGGGCAAGCTCGTTCGGGTCCATCCTGTTAGCTTTTCTAAGCAGGAAGACAATATGCTAGGCCTGGCGGTAAGTCAATGATCCGAATTGCCTCATTAAAAAAGTGCGCGAAATAGAAGAGACTTACCGCCTGTTTTTGCAGGCGCAAAGAGGAGGCAAGGATGAGGCTAACGATGGAACAGCGAAGTGCCGTGGTGGCCAGGACAGCAGGGAGATACAAGCAGGCGGGAAAGAAGGGGAAAGGATTGATTCTCGCCGAGTTCATCAAACTGACAGGGTCATCATCCGCACGTACGGAGGGATCAGGCGCTCCTGGAGACGATCATGCTCATCTGTTTTCATTGATTCTTCGTTCAGCGTTCCGCGAGCCCAATCAACCTGCTGCTACATCGCGGC
>JAIVJP010000516.1:4132-5462 GCA_020199975.1 Acidobacteriota bacterium | reverse complement strand
GCCGTCTACTGTTCCGATTGGCCGTCCGATAGCGAATACAGAGGTCTATATTCTCGACCAGCATTTCAAGCCAACGCCCATCGGCGTGCCTGGGCAGCTATACATTGGCGGTGTCGGCCTGGCACAAGGCTACCTGAACCAACCTCAGCAAACGGCTGAGCGGTTCGTTCCTCATCCGTTCTCCGATGATGAGGAGGCACGTTTGTACAAGACTGGAGACTTAGCGCGTTATCTGCCAGACGGCAATGTGGAGTTTTTGGGTCGCACCGATCATCAAGTGAAGATTCGAGGTTTCCGCATTGAGCTGGGAGAAATTGAAGCTGTGCTGAAACAGCATGAGGAGGTTCGAGAAACGGTTGTCTTGGCCAGAGAGGACGAGCCCGGACAGGTGCGCCTTGTGGCCTACGTGGTCTCTCATAGAAAGAACGCCTCTACTGTCAGCGAGCTGCGGAGCTTCTTGAAAGAAAAACTTCCAGAGTACATGCTGCCTGCCGCCTTCGTGCTGCTTGACGGCCTGCCGCTGACGCCCAACGGAAAGGTGGACCGCAAAGCGCTGCCTGCTCCGGAGGATATTCACCCGGAGTTGGAAGCAACTCATGTCGCGCCCCGAACTGAAGTCGAGCAAAACATCGCTGCCATTTGGCAAGAGGCGCTTCATGTGGAGAAAGTGGGTGTCCATGACAATTTTTTCGATCTCGGTGGTCATTCGTTGCTGATGGTTAAGGTTCATAACAAGCTGCGGGGAGCTATGAACAAAGAGCTGTCAATCATCGATATGTTCAGATACCCGACCGTCAGTTCCTTAGCTAGTTATCTAAGTGGGGAACTGAACGAAGAAGCCTCTTCTCAGGGCGGCCACGATCGAACCGAGACCCGCAGAGAGTTGATCAAGCAACAAAGGCAGTTCAGACAAGAGCGTCGGCAACGAAAGGGCTAACAACATATTGTCAGTTGTCAGTTGTTAGCAAAGACCACAGGTTCTGCAGGAAGCTTGAACCACAAGCAACGGACAACTGACAACGGACTAACAAGGAGTTCCGAAATGAGTGACGTCAATACTTTTGCTCACCTTGATGAGTCAGCAGTAGCCATCATCGGCATGGCCTGTCGCTTTCCCAAGGCCAAAAATGTTGATGAGTACTGGCAGAAGCTGCGCGATGGTGTGGAACTCATCTCGTTCTTCTCTGATCAAGAACTTGAGTCCTCGGGCGTTGACCCTGCTGTCTTGAGTGATCCTAATTATGTTAAGGCCGCAGCCGTTCTAGAAGATGCAGAGATGTTTGACGCTTCATTTTTCGGCTACAATCCCAGAGAAGCTGAAATCATCGAC
>JAIVJP010000516.1:0-3988 GCA_020199975.1 Acidobacteriota bacterium | reverse complement strand
GTCCAGACAGGTTGCTCCACTTCATTGGTTGCCGTGCACTTGGCCTGCCAAAGCTTGCTCAATGGTGAATGTGATATGGCTTTGGCTGGTGGAGTCAGAGTGGGCGGTGTGCAAAAGATCGGTTACTTCTATCAAGAGGGAGGGATTGAATCTCCCGATGGACACTGCAGAGCCTTTGACGCTCAGGCGAAAGGAATCGTCGGCGGCAACGGTGTCGGCGTCGTTGTCTTAAAGCGGCTCTCGGAGGCACGCGCTGATGGAGACCATATTCATGCTGTCATTAAAGGTTCGGCCATCAATAACGACGGGTCTTTAAAGGTTGGCTACACGGCACCCAGCGTCGAGGGCCAAGCGAAAGTGATCACTGAGGCTCTCGCGATGGCCGGGGTCGAGCCGGAGACCATCACGTATGTTGAGGCTCACGGAACTGGAACAGTCTTGGGCGACCCTATTGAGATTGTCGGTCTGACCCAAGCTTTTCGCGCTAGCACCGAGAAAAAAGGCTTTTGTGGGATCGGTTCGGTGAAAACAAACATGGGGCATACGGACACGGCAGCCGGTGTTGCCGGACTAATCAAAACTGTCTTGGCGCTCGAACACAAGCTGCTGCCGCCGAGCCTGCACTTCGAACGACCTAATCCCACGATCGATTTTGAGAATAGTCCTTTTTACGTGAATGCCCAGCTCACAGAATGGAAAACGGAGGGAACCTTGCGTCGCGCCGGGGTCAGTTCTTTTGGCGTCGGTGGAACCAATGCGCATGCCGTTCTCGAAGAAGCGCCTCTCTGGGAGAGGTCGGGAAAATCCAGACCCGCGCATTTGCTAATGCTCTCTGCCAAGACAAGCTCAGCGCTGGAAACCATGACCTCGAATCTGGCTGAATATCTAAAGCAGCATCCTACTCTCAACCTCGCTGACGTTGCATATACGCTCGGAACAGGTCGAAGGGCTTTTAGCATTCGCCGAACGGTTGTTTGTTGTGATCTTGAGGATGCTGTGAGGGCCCTGGAAACGGTCGATCCGAGACGGGTTTTTACAGCCGGCCAAGTGTCTAACGAGCGGCTCGTTGCCTTTATGTTCTCCGGTCAGGGAGCGCAGTACGTGAATATGGCGTTGGAGCTGTACCAGGTTGAAGCGAGCTTTCGTGACCAGATCGATCACTGCTCAAAGCTGCTCGAACCACACTTGGGGCTTGATCTGCGCCAGATACTGTTTCCCAGCGAAGAGAAGGCCGCAGAAGCCACAGAGCAGCTCAAGCAAACTTGGATCACGCAGCCGGCGCTCTTTGTCATTGAGTACGCACTGGCCAAGTTGTGGCTGGAGTGGGGCCTCCATCCACAGGCGATGATCGGTCACAGCATCGGCGAGTACGTGGCAGCGTGTCTGGCTGGAGTCTTCTCCCTGGAAGATGCCTTGGCGCTGGTGGCCGCACGAGGACGATTGATGCAGCAACTGCCTGGCGGCGCGATGCTGAGCGTTCCACTTGCAGAAAAGGATGTGCAATCTCTCCTCGGCGAAAACCTCTCGCTGGCTGCCGTCAACGGCCCATCGCTGTGTGTGGTTTCGGGGCCGGAGGATGCGATAGATGCTTTAGAACAACGACTGACGGAGCAAGAGGTGAATTGTCGTCGCCTGCACACCTCACATGCCTTTCATTCGAAGGTGATGGACAGCATCGTGGAGCCGTTCGCTGAACAAGTCAGAAAGCTGGATTTGAAGTCGCCTGATCAAATCGACGGAAGCGACAGACCCAAGCTATTGGGCCGGGCATCTGCTGCAAACGGTGCGCTTTGCCGAAGGGTTGCATGAGTTGTTGAAAGAATCGGAGCGAGTCCTGCTGGAGGTTGGCCCGGGGCAGACGTTGAGTACCCTAGCAAGGCGGCACCCAGAAAAGACGACCGGACACGCGGTGTTCTCTTCCATACGACATGTGCATGACCAATACTCTGACGTGACGTTTTTGCTGAACACATTGGGTCGGCTCTGGCTCTCAAGCGTAGAGGTGGATTGGTCCAGATTTTATCTGGCCGAGCGTGCGGTTCGTGTGCCATTGCCGACATATCCATTTGAGCGCGAGCGTTACTGGATTGAACCGCAAAAACAGACAGGGGATGTCAGCAGGCATCAAATGGATTTGTACAAGAAGCCGAATATTGCAGACTGGTTCTACGTTCCTTCTTGGAAGCGAGCCGCGCCGCTGCAGCTTTTAAAGAGGGCAGAACCGGCGGATCAAAAGTCCCGCTGGATGGTCTTTACCGATGCATGCGGGATCGGTTCTCAAATGGTGGATCGATTAGAGCAAGCGGGGCAGGATGTCATTACTGTGATGGCAGCCGAGCAGTTTGCCAAGCTCGACGAGCGTGTGTATCAAATTAATCCCCGAGAGCGTGATGACTATGACGCGCTGCTTCAAGACCTTCATGCCGGGAACAAGATTCCGACCACGATTGTCCATCTATGGAGCGTCACTCAGAATGATGGTCGACAATCAGAACTCGAGTTCACCGAAAAATCTCAGGAGCTAGGCTTCTACAGTCTGCTTTTTTTAACGCAGACATTTGGGAAACAGAACGTCACCGATCCCCTTCGAATCGGAGTCGTCTCAAACAACGTACAGGAGGTGACCGGCGAAGAGGAGTTGTCGCCGGAGAAGGCGACTGTGTTAGGGCCATGCAAGGTCATTTCGCAAGAATACCCGAACATCTCCTGCCATAGTATTGATCTTGAGTTAGGATTGGGGGGGGAGAAACTGATCGACCAGCTCATCGCGGAACTCACGGATAATCACCCTGAGTATTTCCTCGCCTATCGCGGAAGTCACCGATGGGCGCAGACCTTTGAGGCGGTACGACTTGATGGTCAAGCAAGAGATACAAGGTTACGGGAAGGTGGCATACTTAGCTCAGTCTGTGCGGGCAAAGTTGGTTCTGGTAGGACGCACAGCTTTTCCCGAGAGGCACGCGTGGAAGGTATGGCTCAAGAGTCATGATGATGAGGATCAGACGAGTCGTCAGATACGAAAACTACAGGCGCTCGAGGAATTAGGCGCAGAGATTCTGCTACTCAATGCAGACGTTGCCAATCATGAACAAATGCAAGGAGTGATCAGCCGGACAGTTGAGCAATTTGGGAACCTTCACGGCGTCATTCACGGGGCAGCAACTCTCGGCGAGAAGGCGTTTGGCCATATTCAAGAGGCGAGTGAAACTCAATGTGAGCAGCAGTTTCACTCAAAAGTGCGTGGGCTATTAGTATTAGAAAAGGCTTTGCGCGGGCGGGAGCTTGATTTCTGTCTCTTGATGTCCTCATTAGCAGCAGTTTTGGGAGGTTTAGGATACGTTGCTTACTCTGCGGCGAACATCTTCATGGACGCTTTTGTTCATCAGCATAACAAGACAAACCGCACGCAGTGGACAAGTGTCGACTGGGATGGCTGGAGGTTCTGGGAAGGAATCGAGCAAAAGGCGGGGATGGGAGCGAGTGTCGCCGCATTGGCCATCACCCCAAAAGAAGGTACGGAAGCTTTTCAACGCCTTCTAGCTGCAGGTCCAGCGACTCAAGTAATCGTCTCGACCGGCAATCTACAAACCAGGATTGACCAATGGATCAAGTTAGAATCTTCAGAAGAGGCAGAACAGTCAGAGAAAATTGACGCGCCCTCGCTCTACCCAAGGCCTGCTTTGCAGAGCGCATATGTTGGGCCGCGAAATGAAATCGAGCAGACCGTGATTGACATCTGGCAAAAATTGCTCGGTGTCGAACAAGTAGGTGTTTACGATAACTTCTTCGAGTTGGGGGGACACTCTTTGCTGGGAGTTCAGGTGACTTCTCGGCTGCGTAATGCTTTTCATATGGAACTGCCTCTGCGTGCCCTATTCGAGGCGCCCACTGCGGCTGACCTGGCCGAGGTGATCGCCCAAGGGCTGGCCGAGAAGGCAGAGCCTGAAAAGATGGCCTCTATGCTAGCTGAGTTAGAAGAACTCTCGGA
>JAIVJP010000242.1 GCA_020199975.1 Acidobacteriota bacterium | reverse complement strand
GCTCCAGCGATTCCGCGAACGTTCAAATGTGAGGCGAGCCGCTGCCCGTCAAGCCAGGGCGCGCCGACAACCTCAAAAGGCGTATCAGTGCCCCGGCCAACTGAGACATTAGTCGTCTCCAGCAGACCGACACCAGGATAGAGAGTTGCCTCTGTCAGGCTGCGCATATTCGGCGAGGGATTTATCCAGATGAGGTTCGTCGCGTCAAACCACATTGCGCGCTGCCAGCCTTCCATCTTGATGACTCGAAGATCGCAATCTAACTTCCGCTCGTGATTGAAAAGTTGGGCCAGCTCTCCAACAGTCATTCCGTGTCGCACAGGAATCGTGTGATAAGCGGTGAAGGAGAGCTTATCGGCATCCGCGATTGGCCCTTCGACTGCGATTCCGCCAATCGGATTTGGGCGGTCAATAACAAAGACCGGCAGGCCTGCCTTGGCGGCTTCTTCCATTACGTAACCGAGAGTCGAAATATAAGTGTAAAACCGCGTGCCGATATCCTGAATGTCAAAGACGAGTGCGTCGAGACCTTTCAACTGTTCCGGCTTTGGCCGGCGAGTCTCACCGTAAAGCGAATAAATGGGAAGTCCAGTCTGCTCATCTTTTGAATCTGAAACCTTTTCGTCGGCGCTGCTCTCTGTTCAGGGCTTCGTAGTATTGAGATTGCTCAAGGACCGCTTTGGCGGTCACTGCCAGGTCAGTGACAGCGCCTGAGGCTATGGAAGCTACCTTACCTCGCAGTGAGGCAACGTCTCCTTTGCCATCGGGATGCACGCGGTTGCTCAGGAAGACGACGAACATTCTGGTGGCCGGATCGATCCAGATTGAGGTGCCGGTGAAGCCTGTATGACCGAATGAACCGAGCGGGAACAGATCCCCTCGATTTGCGGAGAAGCTCGTGCTGATGTCCCAGCCGAGTCCGCGCGTCCAGCCGGCTTCAGTAACTAATCGTGGCCGCGTCATCTCAGCAACGGAGAGCGGACTAAGAATGCGAACACCCCGGTACTGACCGCCGCTCAGGATCATCTGGCAATACAGGGCCAGATCGTCAGCGCTTGAAAAAAGTCCGGCATGCCCAGCGACTCCATTCATGCGATAGGAAGTTGGATCGTGGACTTCGCCCCGCAACCATTCCTCTGCTTCCACCCCGGCGTTTTCCGCTGAGTCGCCGAGATAGCTCATCTGGCCACGACGCTTCTCGGTGGGCGCAATTCGCTTCTTGAGCGCCCGCGAGGGACGAAAACTCGTATGCCGCATTCCTAAAGGCACGAAGATGTTCAGGCGCGCAAACTTATCGAGCGTGCCTCCGCTGACTCGGCGAACAACTTCGCCCAAAGCGATGTAGCCAATGTCGCTGTAAACGAAACGCGCGCCCGGCGGATTTCGCAACGGTTCCTTGATTAATCTCTTAACTGCTTCGTCGTGTCCGGTCCATCTCTCTTTCAGGTCGAAATCTGGAGCGTAGCCCGATCGATGGGTCAAGAGAAGCTCGATCGTGATTTTTTCTCGGCCCTCTCCCTTTAATTCCGGAATGTAGTTCGAAATTGGATCACTCAGACGCACCTTGCCGCGTTCGACCAGAATCATGATGCTCGTCGCGGTAGCCACGACTTTGGTCAGACTGGCAACATCGAAGATGGTGTCTGGGGTCATCGGTTCCCTAACCGGCTCGATTGTTCGAGAACCATAAGCCTTTCGCCAGGCGACTCGACCCTTCCGTGCAACCAGAACAACGGCGCCAGGCAATTGGCGCTTGCCAATCGACTCGGCAATGACCTGGTCCATCTGTTCGAGGCCCGACGTCGAAAGCGAGACTGCTTCGGGATTTGCGCGAGGAAGCTGGGCAAACGCGTTAAGCGATAGACAGAGGGAAATACCCAGGAGAACAGAACCGCGAAAACGAAGGTCGTGGGTCATTTTCATTGTTGGACAAATAGCGGCGGCTTGGGTGGCGCGTCGGACCAATGAGAGTATCGCTCAACTACAGAACAGGAAGCGGTAGCGACCTGGCCGTCTCGGTACCACTCAACCAACGGGGTTAGAAAGCGATTTGAGTCTGTCGCAACGGCCAGGTCGCTACCGCTTCCTGTTCTGTATTGAGTCTGCGCCTTCAATTGAATCCCCGTGCCGCGCGGATAGAGATCAGGCAGAGAAATCGGCAACCTTCCCGTGATATCGATCTGGCCTAGTACGGCCCGAGCCATCGCCTGCTGCAAACTCGGCATGTCACCATAGGCAACTATGTAGGTCCGCAGTTCGGGAAAACTCTGGAGCAAATAGGGATTGCCAAAACTAAGTCCAATAATCGGTCTCTTGCTGGAGATTAGTGCCGATAGCGCCCGCGCTCCGGGCTCCGGCAAACCTACACTGCGCACCTGCCCGGTTCGTACCCGTCCATAGAGCGAGGCAATTGCAACGTCCGCGCCTTTTGCCTTTTCAATTGCCTTCTGCACGTCCATTTCCGAGGAGCGCTCGTCGAGCACCATGGTTTCGAGCCTGCGACCGGCGCGCGCCATTGTTCCCGCGAAGGTGTTGGCGATCCACAAGCGATCGTCTCCGTTGGTAATGGCCAGGTTGAAAATGCGCGCATCGGCTTTTAGG
>JAIVJP010000241.1 GCA_020199975.1 Acidobacteriota bacterium | reverse complement strand
GCTCATGTTCGGGTGTGCTGCCCCGCGCATCCCATTTGTTGAATTCCAGATTGAACACCGCCTCGACGGCCAACAAATTTGGATATGTGCGGCGAAGCCCCGTCGGTTTGTAAACGTTATGCAAGGTCACAGTCAGACGGTGCTTCGCTGCCAGCCGCATGAGATCGTGAATGAACTTAACAGTTTCCTGATCGTCTCGATCAAAGAAATCGATCATCACGCCTTCGATCCCCCACTTCTCGTAAATGGGAAAGGCAGTTTTCATGTGCGCCTTGGCCGCTTCCGAATGCATCCAGAGACGCAAGCGCACCCCTTTTTGTCGAGCGTAGGCGATCACAACCGGCAAGTCGATTTCGGGTAAACTCTTGGTAATGTCCTGGCCTCGATAGGGCACGATAGTGCCGCCATACCATGCGATATTTTCGAAACCATCCAGCGAGTGATACTCGATACCGTGTTCAGCGCAGAAGTCTATGTAATGCTTCATCGTCTGGGTGTTTAACCCTCCGGTGAAGTCAGCGTTCTTAACATCAAAGCCGTTCCACCAGGGAAAGGTCGTCTTGCCCAATTTGATCCACGAGGTGTTCTTGATAGTTGAGGGAGGATTGAGGTTCGTGACGATGTTCGATTCGATCAGCCGTCCCGGGTCGTCCGCGACCATCAGGACTCGCCACGGCGAAGCGTGAGGCAAACTGGCTTTCACTTTGATTTGAGGATTGTCCAGCCGGGGGGAAAGTCGACTGGTGAGAATGCCGGGGCTACCCGCCATCCCGGACAGATACATTCCGGCATAGTCAGTCAGGTCCGCTTCGGTAATGGCGACCCAGAGTTTATCGGGATACTCCAGCAGCAAAGGTAGGCCGATTAACAAATCTGGGGAGACGCTTTTCAGCAGAAGAAGTTTGTAATTGAACTCATAAGGCGTCTTGAACGAAGTTACAGGTAGCGCATATGCCTTGGGGTTGCCGACGAAGGAAAATGTTGAATGCTCGGAGGTGATGACCAGTTCAGGCAGAGCCGGTTGTTGTGGAATCTGGTAGCGAAAAGCCGCCCCGTCATCATACGCCCGAAAGATCAAGTCCAGTCGCCGTTGCGGCTCTGATTGTTCCTCAAGCGAAATGACTGCCTCGCGGTAATGGTCGCGCGCTGTACTTGTCTTCCCCGGATTGATTGCATAAGTTTGGTCGCGCTCGTGGCGCGCGACCTTCACGATCCGGAAGTTGCTGTTGAGCGGGCCGGCAGGTGCCAAGTCGAGCCCTAAGCTTGCCTGGTGAACGATGGCTTTCCCCCGATAGAAGACGCTGTAACAGGGAACGGATTTCTTGCCCGACTTCTCGAACAACCCAAACACAATTTGTACTTTTTTATTGGGAGACTCAACGTTGATAAATTGCGCGGCGTTCTCTTTCGTGATCCGCGCCGTCGGCGGCGTGATCTTTTTCGGCGCCTGTTCTTTGTTCAGGATTTTCATCGCCGTTTCGATGGCCTCTTTGCCGCAGTTCGGGTAAAGGAATGTCGCGTCGAGTTTGCCGTCGAGTACGGCTTTCGCACCGCCCTCCGTCCCGGGCAGGCCGTCAATCCCGATGATCTTCAGCCCCTCGGCGCGGTTCATCGCCGTCGCCGCGAGGTACGCGCCCATCGCCATCGGGTCGTTGTGCCCGTAGACCAGATCAATCTTTTCGTTCGCGCGCAGCGCGGCTTCCGCCTGCTCACGCCCCTTGTCGCGCAGCCAGTCGGCGACCGGGTCGGCGACGATTTTGATTCCGGGGTGAGCGGCGACGGCTTCGCGGAAGCCCACGCTACGGTCAATCGCGGGCGGCGAGCCGGGCAAGCCTTTGATCTCGACCACGTTGCCCTTGCCGCCCAAGAGTTGCGCCGCGTACTCGCCCGCCGCACGGCCGATCTCGCGGTTGTCCGCGCCGATGAACGTCGTGTAACTGTCGCCCTCGATGCTGCGGTCGAGGATGATGACGGGGATGCCGCTCTCAAAGACGCGCCGGACGATGCCGGTCAGTGGCTTCGCTTCGTTCGGCGAGATGATGAGCAGATCAACGCGCTGCCGGAGGAAGTTCTCCACATCGGCGACCTGCTTGCTGTTGTCCTGCTGCGCGTCGGCGTAGGCGATTTCGAGTTGCGGGTGCTTCGCCGCTTCCTTCACCAGCGTGTCGTCCATCCACGTCCGCCACGGCTCAGCCTTGTTGGCCTGCGAAAATCCGATAACGAACTTATCCCCTTGCCCGCCGCCGCGATTACACGCGCTCGCGAGCAGCAGGCTCGCGGGCAGGGCGAGCGACAGGTTGCCGAGAAACGCGCGCCGCGACTTCTGGCGCCCTGGTGTGTCTTTCGTTGTTAGATTTGCTTTCATGTTTGGCGTGTTCCTTGAAACTCAGCCTCGTCGTTGCAGCAACACCGCGCCGACGATAATTATTCCTTTGAGCAGGAGTTGAACGTTAGCGTCAACGTTGTTAAGACCGAGGATGTTGTTGATGATGCCGATGATGAGAGTCCCAACCAATGTCCCGACCACCGTCCCCGTGCCGCCCGAAAGAGTCGTGCCGCCGATGACGACCGCCGCAATCGCATCTAGTTCATAAGCCACGCCATCGTTCGGGTTGCCTTGTTCGAGTTGCGCGGCGTGAATGATCCCGGCGAGCGCGGCGAGCAGACTGCAAATCGAAAAGACGCCGAACTTGACCCAGTCGACGCCGACGCCCGATAGCCGGCTCGCCGTCTCGTTGCTGCCCGTCGCGTGGACGTAGCGACCGAAGCGCGTCTTGTTCAAGACGACCCACGCGATGGCGACCGTCGCCAAGAAGATGAGCGCCGGGACGGGCACAAACTCGCCGAGTTTACCGCCAAGCACGGCGAAGCTCTGCGGTGCGCCGCCTGCACCGTAGCCGATCTCGACGCCCGATCCGCCCGACACCAGACGCGCCAGCCCGCGCGCCCCGCTCATCATCGCCAGCGTCACGATGAATGATTGAATCCGACCTTTCGTAATGACGAGCGCGTTGACCGCGCCGAGGAGCAATCCGGCGGCGAGCACGGCGAGAACGGTTTCCGGCGTGCCATAGCCGCCGCGCATCAGCATGACGGATGAGAGAGTCGCGGCGAAGGCGAGGACTGATCCGACCGACAAGTCAATGCCGCCCGCGAGAATCACGAACGTCATCCCGACGGCGATGATGCCCTTCTCGGAGACTTGCCGCAGGATGTCGGTCAGGTTGCCGGGGTCGAGGAAGATCATCTCGCCACGCCGCACCGGAGAAAAAATGCACGCGAGAATGAAGACAACGATCAAGCCGAGAAAGGCTTGCAGTTGACTGAGCTTGACGCGCCCGATGCGCCGCTCGCCGAGCAGC
>JAIVJP010000301.1 GCA_020199975.1 Acidobacteriota bacterium | reverse complement strand
GTTGCACCTTGCTCAATCACCGTGACGCCATTGATCTTAATTGGATTTATCACGCGGAAACTGATCTCGTCATTCGGTTTGAACTCCTTTGAGTTGACCCGGTGCGGCGCCTCGATCTCTATAAGAGTGCCATCGGGAATCTGCAGTGGTTCAATCCGCTGAGGCTCAGAAGATCCGAGCGCTCCAGCACTTGACAGCCTTACTGCTTCGACCATCGCGGTAATGACCTCGTCCGGAACGCCACCGGTTTTTAACTCCTGCAACTCGGCGGGCGAAACCTCGAAGGCACAAGGGGAAGTCTTGATCTTGGCAATAATGACTTCGGGAGTAAGCTTCGCTCTAGCGAGAAGGAGAACATCCTGGTTGGTGAGGGGAGTGGTCGTGGTTTCCGACAGGTGCAGGTCTTTTCTTGCAATGCTCTGGCCCGTAACCACTACAAATGCAGTCTGCAGCAGTAGCAAAACCGCTAAAAACAACGAGATTAGCCGCATCATGATGGTGAAACTCCAAATGGTAGGTTGAATAGCAAGATGGAAGTGGCAATCACAGTGCCAGTCGATACGACTAGACAAAGGGCAGGCTCAGCCGGGCTCCACCCTGTACCGCGATATCAAATCATAGTCGACGTTGTAAAGCCGTGGGGATTGTGACGCTTCGATCAGTGTCACACTCCTTTGGAGCAGTGCGCCGGTAGAGTGAGGGGGCGACTGGTTTGCGACCCAATCGCTACTAAAGGCCATGGTTCACAAACAAATAATGCGTGACAGTCGGAGCTGCCACGCATTCCGTGTAGTAAGTCTAAATAACAGTTCTAACTCTTGAGTTGAACCTTTTTCTCTTCGTCGGTGAACACCTTAATCTTATCTACCGTCATGGTGGATTCAATCCTGATGCCTAGGTTGCCGCCGCGGCCAAAAAAACCGGATTTCTTGGCGCTCGCAACCATACCCTTTACAAGCGTGTCCTTCGCGATCACCGTACGCCCATTGACTTTGACATCTTCATCCACCTTGAAACTTATCGGATCACCTTCAGTGGCCGTCTTACTGGTTATTTCTTCAATTGTAACTACCGTAAATTCGGTTCCATCCGGAATCACAACCTCGGTTGTCTGTAGAACTGTGCCTTGAAAGGTTGCAGCGCCCAGAGGAAGGGTAGTGAGCTGAGCTGTGAATGCAGTGACGACGATCATCATGGTCAGCTTAAGAATTGGGGATTTCGTGCTAAAACGAGTCATTATTCTCCTGGTGGGATTGTGGAATTTAGGCGCGAGGTGCGAACTTTACTGCAACCAGCGCTGGATGAAGATGCAGGTCGGGGAAGCTGCGTCTAGTAAAACTCAAACGGTAACCGATTCTTCTTCGTGCTCTTGGACCAAATAAGGGGACACTACAACAGGCTTCTCATCCGCATCTTCGCCGAGAACGGTCTGGATTATCGGTAGGCTGAGTGAATGCTTTCTGGAAATCCCAGGGACGTCGTGGCCGGCGGCGTAGACCGGGTGTCGTCCATGCTCTTCATACCACTCCGCGAGGTTAGCAGTCTTGTGCATGTTCTCGATGATCTGTCGCCAGCCCACGCCCGTGTTGTAAGCACAGAATGAAATCTCGCCTTCCTGCGTGCCATAAGGGATCACGCACATTTCAGTGCGGCGAAAATCGTAGTTGAAGAGATCCTGAAACCACATGCCTTCGACGCAGAGCACGCGCCAAATATCGTTCGGGTCGTCGGCCTTCTCCGCCTTCATGCGATCGTTGCGATCGGAACTGGAATTTGTCGACGAAGGCTTGAAAAGGTTGAGTATCTGAGAGATCGGAAAACCCTCCGGCGCGCGCCCAGCATTGAAGCTGCGAAGAATTGCCATGCCCAGTTGGGCATAGGAGAGCTTCTTCCCTCGAGCCGTGTCCGTGATGACTGCAACGTCTTTCATGAACTGTTCGTAATCGAAAAATTCAAAGAGAGACTTAAAGTCGCCCGTCTTGCGATTAACGACCATCAAGGTGAAGATGCCGCAGTTTGGATGGCAGTTACACGATGACCAGCCCCAGGGCGCATCAGCTCCCTGCAACATATCCATCACACTTGTGAAAGCCGAGTAAGAGGACAGCGGGAACCAATCGCGCAAAGGTTGTAACTGCCCGCCCAACTGATCTTTCAAATCGTGGGTCATCCCCGCCAGCGTGTAGCGCTGCTTGATACGCAGTTCGTCGGAAATGTCTTCATCGCGGCCAGTGAAGGAGACCGGTTGGAAGGCAATCGTCTGGACCTTGTCAATGTTCTTGGCGGCAAACTCAACTATTTGGCCGATACCGTCGTTGTTAATTGTGTTGACGATCGTCGTAACCAGAGTAACTTTGATGCCCACACTTGCCAGGTTTTCAATGGCCCGCAGTTTTACGTCAAAGAGATTGCCCACCCCGCGATGTTTGTTCTTCTCTTCGCTGACACCATCAAACTGCAGATAAACGCCGTGCTGGCCGGCAGCTTTAGCAGCTTTGCAAAACTCGATGTCTTCGGCGAAACGAATACCGTTAGTCGCCGCAAGAATTCGGTAGAAACCAATCTTCTTCGCGTAGGCGACCGCTTCGAGGTAGTAAGGCGAAAGCGTTGGTTCGCCGCCGGAGAACAGGATGATTACCTGGCGTTTTGGTTTAAATGAGACCGCGCGATCGAGAATTGCCTTGGTATCTTCGAATGTTGGTTCGTGCACGTAACCGACCTGATTGGCATCCATGAAGCAGGGATTGCACATCATGTTGCAGCGGTTGGTCAGGTCTACAGTCAAAACAGCGCCCCGCCCAAATTTGATATTCGAAGTTCCATGACGATGGACGGCAGCATCTTCCGCAGCACGAAAGTCGCGTCCAAAGAACAGAGATTCAATTCGTTCGAGGAACGCCGGATCGGTAGCCATCACGTCGTCAAACTGCCCGTGTTTCGGACAAGTCTTACGCATGATGACGTTGCCATTCTCTTCCAAGATCTGCGCTTTGATTTCGCCTGGATGTTGATGCATCAAGGTGTCGAGCGTGGTTTCGCCGGTGATGACGGCGTTGCGAACTTCCTTAACGCAGGTGGGGCAAAGGCTATCCGTCTCGCGTGGAAATCCAAGTGGGGGTGCAGTCCTTTCGTAGGACTTGAGAAGCGCAGCCGGCGCCCAGTTGGGGCGGATGGCTTCGCCTTCTGGAAGTCGACGGTTGACTGACTGGAAAGCCTTCCAGGCTACGTCCGAAAGATTTGAGAGCAACTTGGAGCTCTTCACGCCTGATAGCTTGCTCTTCTCGGACTCTCCTCTGCGAAACTGGTCACTAAACAACGATCGTTCTCCTCATGGCACTTAGACTTCGCTGTGCCCCAAAATCATTTTAAAATCAATCATTACTTAAAATAAACGCTGCGGATGCACAGTTAAGCGTGCCTGTTCGCAGCCGTGCCATGATAGTTGGTCTGCTGTGGCATGGCAAGGCGAAAGAAGCCGATGTTTGCTAGCTGGCCCAAATATCCAGCCCTTAAGGATCCAATCGATAAATCAAGGTTGCGCAGTAAACACTCGGAAGTTGTCCCAACGGTTTGTCAGGCTCAGCCCTGGCCCATTGTTGTATAAACCCATGGCGTTGCTGTTGGACAGCAAACTATTGCTTGTTGAATAGACCAGCGTGGTGTCGGCGTACACGAGAACCACTCCCGCGCCGGTGGTGACGACCCGCATCGTCGTCCAGCTAGTTGGCAGCGAAACCCCCGATGCCAATACCGTGCGCAGTCCTGCTACGCAGTGACCAACGGTCAGTGTTTGAGGCAGCGAAGCGTCTGCGCCGTCGCTGGAATAAGCAAAGAAGTAATTATTTAAGTCGGCGACTCGAAAACTGATTCCGGTATTGCGCCCCGTGTCAGAACCTCGGGGCCCTCGATCGATTCTAATATCGAAATTAGAGTCGTCCGAAGAGGCATTCACCCAGGCCAGAGCAGTGGCGTTGGCAAGAAGCACAGCGCGCCCGTTAAGAATTCCAAATGGCTGCCGGCTTCCAGTTTGTGCGTTCGTTACCCATGTCTGCGGTCCCAAAATTCCTCTCTCGGAGGAGCTCAGACCTCCCAATCCGCTCAGCACGTACGAGGAATTGCGTCGCGAAAACGAGTCGAAGATTAGCGCGCCGATAGGCACGGCAGCCGGAGTATCGACGGGAGCAGAGATCTGTCCTGGCTGGTTTGGGTTCGCGAAATTGGGTGCGGTTGGATCAATCACGAACTGCGGGAGCGGGCAACCCTCACATGGATACAAAACGCCATTAGCGGTGCTACGTACCAAGCCCGGGTTTTGTCTGCCGCGGTGACCGTACAAGGAAAGATCCGCGATATTGAGTGACGGTCGGAAAAAATAGCTCAGCAGATTTCCGTCAATCGTGAAGACAGTCTGCGGCGCATAGGCCGCGAACACTGAACTATCCACTTGTGCGCGTGGATTGTTCCTTTCGAAACCCCGCACTTGTGCGATGCGTCCAACCAAGTTGGCGTGGTCAGAGCCGCCGATAAGTAGCCTGCCGGTGCCCTGGCTTCCACCTGGTGTAATGCGTGGTCCGACGAATGTTGTTTTACCGACGGGCACGCCATTGAAATAGGTGACTATGTTCGTCCCGTCCCAACCCACGGCAAAATGTCCCCATTCGTTTATTGCAGGTCCTTCGTCGCTCCCGAAATTGGTTAGGCTGTTCCCGTTCCAGACATTACCGGCTAATTGATAGCGTCCTGGTTCTCTGGCGCCGAAATTCGAAAAGCCGAATAATATTGCGTGTGCTCCCCCATATCCGTCTGAGACCAGGTAAGTCCCGCCTGCGTTCATCCCAGGCATCGCCCAGAACTCCCAGAAGAAATGGCCATGTTCAACTCCACCCGGCCAAAATAGGTAGTCTCCTGGTCGGGGCATACTGTGGTCCACGCTCTTCGGCGCACCATCGAACTCAAGAACATAAGACGGTGAGACGCTTAGATTCAGCGCCGCTGCGAAATTTGCTACGCGGCCGTTGCTGAGGTTGGTGAGGGTGACACTACTGGGCGTGAAAGTGTAGTAATCCTGTTCCTTCGAGGGTACCAAAATGTAGTTGCCAGCCGAGGGTGCGAGGATCGAGTAGTTCCCAGCGCTGTCCGTGATCGTGACCGCGGAAGCGTCGCCGCTAAGAGATACTGTGGCGCCGAACAGCGGGCTTCCGTCGACGGTGATACGACCACGTATATCGTAAGGCGGAGCTGGAGTTGGCCCTGATCCAGGGTCATCCAACGGACCGCCACCGCGGTATCCTACCGCGATGCGGACGCGATTACTTGCCTGACCGTTGTGGACGATGCGAACCAGGACGTCGCCAACCTCCCCCATCTGGTCATTTAGCCTTACGCTTACGGCACTCATCCACTCCTGGCCTGGCACAGGTCCTACATACTCGACCCGCAAGGCGTGAAGGCGGTTCGTCCCGTCCTCTGCGTCCGCGGTCACAACCGAAGGACTCTCCCCGGGTTGAAGTTGAAGATTGAGCGCAAAGAGTATGACGCGCGTGCGCGGGTCCGGACCCCACGAGATTAGTGAATCTAGGGGGAACGGTTCGCGAGCGAAACTAATCGATTCCAACGCAATGGCTCGCGTAGAAGTAGTCTCGCTAATCAACACCAGCGGACGTGCTTCGATCTTTATGCTTGCGAGGCAAACTAATCCCAGTAAGCAGCTAGCGGTCCACGTCATGTTCAAGACGCTACTCAGTCGGCGGGGCGCCTTCTGTAAACGGTTTCTCGACCAGCAGTTCTTTGCTGCATCGTCAAAGCTACGTCGCTTCCAGGAATAAGAAGTGAGCGAGGAAAACATATCGCTGAGAGATAAGATGAAGAGGCGCTCGATTCCAGCCGGGGGCCACTGAATTGCATACTCTGGTAAAAAACGGTTTCAGTATAATTGCTCAATACCTCGAATTCAACGGCCGGGTAGATTAGTGTAATTTCATTGTCATTGCCTCAAACGCCACAAATCGGATAAGGTCCGACAACTGAGGCTCTTATGGACGACGCAGGAAAAGTGAAGACAGTTGAGGAATTGGCCGCCCTAATCGGCGGCCGCGTCTCAGGCGATGCGCAGATAGGCATCGAATGTGTCGCAAGCATCGGGTCCGCAAGTGTTGGGGCCGTAGCTTTTGTTGAGGATCGAAAAGCCTTAGAGAGTGCGCAAGACTGTGCTGCATCGGCTCTGATAGTGCCGGATGGTGCTGGCGAACACGCTCGTGGGATTGCTCACAAAGTACCAGCCATAATTGAAGCGTCGAAGCCTAGACTTGCCTTTGTTCTAATCGGTAGAATCCTGCATCCGCAAAAACGACGCGAGCCCCTGATTCACCCCACGGCATTCATTGCGCCTGGTGCGAACATCGCCTTAACCGCTTACCTTGGTCCACACGTCTCTATCGGCGAGCACTCAACTATTGGAACGGGAACCAGAATCGAAGCGGGCGTGGTAGTTGGTGACGACGTAACGATCGGCATCGACTGTGTATTGCATCCCAACGTCACGCTCTACGATGGAGTCACACTCGGCGATAACGTTGTTCTGCATGCGGGAGTCTGCATCGGAGCGGACGGCTTCGGTTACGTCCGCGACGATGTGGGTTACCACAAGTTTCCACAGATCGGCACAGTAGTCATCGAAGACGGAGTGGAGTTAGGAGCATACAGCTGTGTCGATCGAGCGGCGTTGGGACAAACACGTATTGGTCGTGGGACCAAGATCGACAATCTTGTCCATGTCGGTCACAACTGCGACATTGGTGAACGGGTAGTGATTGCTGCGCAAACTGGGATCAGCGGGAGTGTGACTATCGAAGATGACGCCGTGATTGGAGGTCAGGTTGGGTTCGGCGACCACGTCCGCGTACAAAGTGGCGCGGTCATCGGCTCGAAGGCGGGAGTGTTGCCGGGCAAGGTTGTGCGCCCCGGTGTTTGGTGGGGAATCCCGATCCAGCCGCTTGATGAGTACAAGCGACTTAATGCTCACATGGGCCGACTACCGCAGATGAGAGAGGAGATCAAAGAGCTGCGCAGGAAGGTTCAAGAGCTGGAAGAGAAGGTTCACGATCAGGGGTGATCCCCAGCAACTGCTGACTCCCATGCAGCGGGCAAGTGCTTTTGCCCTCGCTTGGAGGGAAAACGACGCGCCGCTTTCCTGTCAACTCTGATTGGCTTCGGGGAAGCTTTCTTCGCAGTGCGGCGTCTAACGTGGAAATACTCGAGATGAGCCGATGCGAAGATTGCTGATTCAATCTCCTTGAGTTCAAAGAAGGCGCGCCGTTCACTCGCGCTGAGGGGATGGGTGTTCCTGCTTTGCAAATCAGTCACACGAGTGTTTGCGCAGGCTGAAATCGGCGACCGGGCGATCGAGCCCCCTTTATCCTCGTTTTTCACTGCCTCTGGAGCGTTGCAGGTTCTGACTGAGCCACGCTACTCGCAACTGAAACAAGCCCTCATCGATGCGCTCAACGAGAGAGCATTACGACCACCCGTAGCTCGGGGCGTTGATGCAAAGCGACGCGTGGGCCGCCTACGATACTCTCTTTGAGAGGAACAACTTAGGCACGAGTAACGATAAACAGATCGGTGAGGAGAGTCCGGTTTACTTAGCGGTAGCAGGAAATGACTATGGCTTTGCTACGTCCTCAAG
>JAIVJP010000515.1 GCA_020199975.1 Acidobacteriota bacterium | reverse complement strand
TGCGCGACCCTTTTGTTGTTGGCATGCGGCAAAACTCGCAGGTGGTGAAACGAAAAGAGCCCGTGCCGCCCATCGAATGGTGTGATGAGGCGTGGGTAGAAAGGAAATTTGGAGTTCCGGCGGAGAAGGTTGTAGATCTGCTGGGACTCATGGGCGACTCAATCGACAATATTCCCGGGGCGCCGGGAGTCGGCTCTAAAGGGGCCGTGCAGATCATCCAGCAGTTTGGCTCGATCGAGAACGCACTCGAGCGCTGGGAACAAGTGAAGCACAAGTCCTATCGAGAATCGCTCCGAGATAACGCCGATTTGATCAGGCAGTCGCGAGAGTTGGCGCGAATAAAGGTCGACCTCGACATTGACTTAAATCTCGATGAGATCAAATCCAGGCCGCCGGATCGGGCTGCTTCCTATGAGTTGTTTCGCGAGCTCGAGTTCTCGAATCTGACTCGCGAATTTGCCGATGCGAAAGTAGTTCCGGTCGCCAGCACGTCCGAGCTGAATTACAGAGTTGTACGCAATCGCGCCGAGCTCGATGATTTGGTCAAAGGGCTTTGGGATGCCGAGAGTCTGGGAATTGCAGTTGCCGACGCGACGACTGCGATCGACGGCGAACAGCAATGCTCATTCGATTACGAGGCCGCGGCAGGAATTGCCATCTCCAGTGGAGCGGGAACCTCGGCATACGTCGATCTGGAGAAGTTTGTCGAAGGGCACCAGGCGGCGGTCGATTTGCTCCGCGAAGTGTTAACCAATGGCCTCATCGAGAAGTCCGTTCACGATCTAAAGCGGACCGTGGGATTGTTGGCCAAACTGAATGTTACTCTCGAAGGCGTTAAAGACGATACCTTTCTCGCTGCGTATCTGTTGGATCCCAATCGCAGCAAGTATGAGCTTAGCGACCTGGCCCGCGAAGCAGTTGGCGTCGATGGGTTCGATGGGACGCCGAACGGGTGGTCGGAATCACACTGGCAAACCGCCGCGGCCGCTGACCTGACCGCGCGGAGTGCCAAAGTCTTACGCCAACGCATTCTCGAGAGCAAGTTGGAGACGATCTATTCCGAAGTGGAGTTGCCGCTGGCCCCTCTGCTTTATCAAATGGAGCGCACTGGCTTGAAGGTCGACCCGAAGGTCCTGGCAGATCTGTCGAGCTACCTCGGGCAGGAACTCCATAAGCTGACCGTTAAGATCTACCAATTGGCAGGCCGGGAATTCAATATCGGTTCTCCAAAGCAAGTGGGAGACTTGCTCGGCGAACTAAATATTCTCTCAGGCAGAAAAACCTCGACAGGTCGAGTTTCAACAAGCAAAGCCGTGCTTGAGGAGTTAGCTCAGACTTACGAGTTGCCAAGGCTGATTATCGACTACCGTGAACTTGATAAACTGAAGAGTGTTTATACCGATGCCTTACCACATCAAATCGCAGCAGACGGAAGAATTCATTGCCTGCTGAATCAGACTGTAGCTGCCACAGGCCGGCTTTCCTCGAGCGAACCCAATCTACAGAACATTCCCATTCGCACGGAACTGGGGCGTCGCATTCGCCGGGCGTTTGTGGCCGAGCAGGGTAACAAGATCATTTCCGCCGACTACTCGCAACTCGAGTTGCGCCTGCTGGCCCACATCACGCAGGATCCTGTGATGCTGGAGGCTTTTCAAAAAGGTGAGGACATTCACGCGCGCACCGCTCGTTTAGTTTTTGGCGCCAAAACGGAAGAAGAGCTCAAAGAGGCTCGGCGCTTCGCAAAAATCGTTAACTTTGCCATTGCTTATGCGATCGAACCTTGGGGTCTCTCACAAAGAGTCGGCATCTCCCGCCAGGAAGCGAAGAAAGTTATTGCGGATTACTACAACACTTACAAAGGCGTACGTCGTTACATGGAAGAGGTCCCAAGGCGGCCGAACGCGAAGCCATAAACATGCCAATTCAGGGGACGGCCAGCGACATTGTGAAGATTGCCATGCTGCACGTGGAGGAAGAATTCAAACGCGCCGGTCTGAAGTCGCGGTTGTTGATGCAGGTCCACGACGAATTGTTGGTGGAAGCTTCGGCGGATGAAAGCCGGCAAGTCGCCGGCATCCTGAAGCGAGAGATGGAGTCCGCGGTGACACTGGACGTGCCCCTCGTGGTAGACGTAGGAACGGCAGACAACTGGATGGACGCGAAGCCCTAGGTTACTGGTCCAAGATCCCCTATAGTTTACTTCCGCGGCCTGCTTCTTTCACATCACTCAAAACGGACAAAGCATGGTCCAGCCTAAAACCGAAAGATCCGGTACCGAACAAAGCGTTCCTGAAAAAGACGCTGCAGTCGGCTTTGACGGCGGTGCGCCCAACGAAGAGGAAGGGGAAGTTGTTTACCGTCGAATCGAGACAACCGAGGGCAACGGTGGATCGAGGTCACCGTCGCCCGAAGAACCAGGTGCTCGTGCCCGCGCACGCGAGATCGCGCCTGCTATTACCCCACTAATCATTGGCTTCACCCTGCTGTTGGTGCTCATTTCAGTGCTGGGCTATCTCAGCGTGCAGCGCATGGATGAGGTCAGCTTTCGGGTGTTAGATCTCGAGCAGCAACATGCTGCCAAACTGGGTCTGCTGCTCAAGCTCCGTCTCGCGGTCACAAAGTTGAATAACGAAGTGCGGGCCCGGCAGGACTCGGAAGCCCGGCGTGCGTTGAAGCCGCCCTTTGATTTCCGGTCGAGCCTGGCGCGCGAGGAAATCAATCAACTGTTACCGCAACTCGAGCGGCCGCCCCTCTCGGAAGATCCCTCATGGCGACGGTTTCGGGACGACCTGCGGTCATACGCTGAGGTGACTGAGGATCTTCGTCGCTATTCGCTCGAGGGCTTTGAGAAGTTTCGCGTAGTCGACGAACAACTTGATGGCTTGCTGACTGCTTCCACCGTTGAACAGTCAGAGATCTTTCGCCAAAGTGAAGCGATCGAGCAGGAGGCAACGCGATCCATCCGTCGCTGGAGCAACGTGGCGCTGCTGGTCGGTGTGCTGGTAGCAGTGGGAACAATCTGGGAAGTGCAGCGACGCTTCAAACAGATGCGGCGCAGCATGTTTGAGGCGCGCCGCGAGCGCGTCTTCACGACTCAGTTGCTAGAGGGCATGGTTAGCGCGGTTGCTGCTACGGACGAGAACAATCGCATCCGCAGCGCCAATGCAGCCTTCTTCAAAATCTTTCCCCGGGCGAGTATTGGAGCATCCGTGTTTGAGAAGTTTGGCCCGGACGACGCCATGAAAATGCTCGAGGCGGCCACAGGTGGGACCGCGGACAAGGCCACCTACAGGGGCCGTTGGCTGTGTCGCTTGGACGATGGACATAATGAAAAGACATTCGATCTCTATTCCTCCCCGCTGGCAATTGATGGAGATCGAGGCCAGATTATAACCCTGGTCGATGCCACGGAAGCGGCTGAATCTGAGCGGGGTCTACGCAGGTCGGAGTCTCTCGCGGCTGTGGGCCAGGCTACGGCACAAGTGGCCCACGAGATTAGAAACCCGTTAGGCAGCATACGGCTAGGTGTGTCGATGTTGCGAGATAGCGTAAATGATCAAAAGGCATTGAATACTATCGAACTGGTCGAACGGGGCATCAAGCACCTCAACAAGCTGGTGGTCGACGTCACGCAGTTCTCCCGTCAGAAAGCCCTGGAGCGCTCGCGTGTGGATCTTCATGATCTGATTGACATGAGCCTTGACCTCGTGTCGGAGAGCGTGAAGGAAAAGCGAACTCCAGTGGAGAAGGTTTTCAGCAATGAACGGTTGGTGGGCGACTGGGATGGTC
>JAIVJP010000514.1 GCA_020199975.1 Acidobacteriota bacterium | reverse complement strand
GGTGATCCAGAAGTGAAACTTCCCGAGACGCTCATTCATCAAACGTCCAAACATCTTCGGGAACCAGAAGTAAGTTGCCGCGAACATTCCGAAGATCGAGGCCACGCCCATTACCAGATGAAAGTGCGCGGTCACGAAGTATGTATCGTGCATAGGGAGATCCAGCGATGTCTGTCCCAACACAAGGCCCGTGATTCCTCCCGCCACAAAGAGCGAAACAAATCCAATCGCAAACAACATCGCAGTTGTGAAACGGATTCTTGCGCCCCACAGCGTTCCCAGCCAGTTGAACGTTTTCACCGCTGAGGGCACGCCAATCGCGAGCGTGAGAATAGAAAACGTCATTGCCGAGTACGGACTCATACCACTGATGAACATGTGGTGGCCCCAGACGAAGAACCCCAACAAGCCAATGGCAAAGATTGCAAAGACCATTGCCCGGTAACCAAAGACAGGCTTGCGGGCGAAAGTGGCCAGAATGTGCGAGGTGGCGCCCATGCCTGGCAGAATCGCGATGTAGACTTCCGGGTGACCGAAAAACCAGAAAAGGTGTTGCCAGAGAATCGGAGAGCCGCCGGTGTGCGCTGGAAAATTAGGATGTGTTCCGGAGAGCACGCCGCTCACGTACAGACCGCCGGGGATGAAGAAGCTTGTAGCCGCTACGCGATCGAGTAGTAGCAGGATGCCGCCGCCAAGCAGCACTGGGAAAGAAAGCAGAGCCAGCACTGCCGTGGGAAACCACGCCCAGCACGTCAGAGGCATGCGCATTAAGGACATTCCGCGCGTGCGCATGTTGAGCAGCGTGGTAATAAAATTAAGCGCGCCCAGCAAGGAACCAACGCAAAAAACCGCAATGCTGATGATCCACAGGTTCATGCCCATTCCTTGCCCGGGCCCAGAGTTTGGTAACGCGCTAAGCGGCGCATAACCCGTCCAGCCTCCGATTGGCCCCACCGTCGAATCGGCGCCCGAAAAGAAGATGGCTGCGAGGATCACGATAAACCCCACGAAAGTGATCCAAAACGAAAGCATATTCAGCACGGGGAAAGCCATATCTTCTGCGCCGATTTGAATGGGCAGAAAATAGTTGCCAAAGCCTCCCTGCGGCGCCGTGGTCAGCACGAAGAACACCATAATGGTTCCGTGCATCGTTACCAGTGACAGGTAAAACTCAGGAGTCATCATGCCGTCAGGAGCGCCACCCGGAAACAGCGTGCCCAGAATGGGCCAATTCGTTCCGGGCCAGGACAAGTTCATACGCATCAGCACAGACATCGCCATCCCGACCAATACGGCGGCCAGCGCAAGCATGATGTACTGGATGCCGATCACCTTGTGGTCCAGGCTAAAGATATACTTGCGGATGAAGCTTGTGGGGGCCGAGTGCCGGTGCACGGCTTCGTGAGTTTCACCTGACATCTTTGATCTCCTCGTGGTTAAGCCTAAATAACCGCAGCGTAGAGCAACCAGGCGTTTTAGTAACTCTGGGTCGGCAGTTGGTATTTGGCCAACAACTCCGTCATGCGAGTCTGAAACTGGTCCTGAGGCAACGCGGTCAGCGCTCCCAGTTCATCGTCCGGAAGGACCAGCAGGTAACTCTTCATCTTGAAGTGGAGCTGCCCGCAGAGCTCCGCGCAGGCAAGTTCATATTTGCCGGGCGTGTTCGCAGTGAAGTGCACGCGAATCACCATGCCTGGAACCAGGTCCTGCTTGAAACGCAGTTGCGGGACCCAGATGTTATGAATCACGTCCTTCGATCGCAACAGCAATTCGACCGGACGGCCAGAGGGTATGGCGAGCACGCTGTGCACGGCATCGTCCTTGGCGTTCGGGTCTGCTTCGTCTAAGCCGATGAAGTTCAAGGATGAGTCCTCAATCAGGTTCGGATCCGTGCGGCCAAAGACGCGATCCGTGCCCGGATAGTGAAAGTTCCATTGAAACTGCTGCGCCACTACCTCAATCTGATAGGAACCCGGAGGCGCGTCGTTGAGG
>JAIVJP010000300.1 GCA_020199975.1 Acidobacteriota bacterium | reverse complement strand
AAGCAGCACAAATCCGGTGGTGAAGACCTCGGTGACAATGAGAGCCAGACCGAGCACGCACCATAGGATCCAGATCCAATCGCTCATCTCTTCTTGCGCTCCAGGAGTTCGGTAGTATTCTCTGTCACACTCGGCACCCTGACGAATCGCGATGTAACTGCTGCCGGCATTGCCGAAATCTCACGAGGGGAATCCAATTCACGCGCATCTCTTTCCTGTTTTTGTCGCATCCGCAAGGAAGCTGATTTGCCTACAGTACATCGCGCCTCTCGCCCTCAGCCTTTGAATAGATTCTTCAGCACGAACCAGATGTTAGCCGGACGTTCAGCCAGACGTCTCATGAAATAAGGATACCAGTGTTTTCCATAGGGCACATAGACCCTCATGTTGTAACCGTCATCGGCAAGCTGGTGCTGAAGATCGCGCCGGACGCCGTAGAGCATTTGAAACTCAAACGCTTCTTTGCCGATTCCTTCACGTTGGGCAAACTCAATAGTAGCGTCAATCATCTTCGGATCGTGAGTGGCAATTCCGTGATAGACGCCGCTTGAAAGCAATAATTGCATCACGCGGATGTAGTTCTCATCCGTGTCTTTCTTGTCCGGGAAAGCCACTTCCGGGGGTTCGTTGTAAGCACCTTTGCAGATCCGGATCCGAGCGGGAATCTTCAGTAAATCCTGCGCATCCGCGTAGGTGCGTCGCAGATAAGATTGCAAAACGATACCGACGTCATTCAAACCAAACTCTCTTCGGAGGTGTTTGAAAATAACCATGGTCACCTCGGTGACTCTGGAGCTTTCCATGTCGACCCTGACAAAATTGCCGCGCCGTGCAGCATCCGCAGCCACAGTGCGCGCGTTCTTGTAGGCCCGCCCCGGATCCAGTTCGAGGCCAAACTGGCTGAGCTTGATTGAAACGTTTGAGTTAATGCCCGTGTTGTCAATCTGATCAAGAATGCGCAGATACTCTTCTACCTCTTTCTCCGCTTCTTCGAGATAATTTAAGGCGCTTCTGGTTAGCATCTCCGCGGGACCAATAATCCTTTAACGAATATTAGTTAGAAAATCCTGGATTTGCTTGCCCAACCCTGGCTGGCTTGTAGCGTATGGTACTCTTGGCGATGCACGAGGGAGCCGGGGGAGTACTGCTTCACACAAGCCAAAGTTTTTCACAGCCAAACCGCCAAGGGATCAGAGCGTATGCGCCTGAAGCTGGTACTGAGTGCCTCGTTCGGCTCGGCCATTGTAGGATCGGGCGCTTCAATCGCTATTATCCTGGGAAGGTTTTCCTCGCTCAAAGGGCTTTCCGCGCCTGACCTCTTAGTTGCTTCGACATTCATTCTGCCGGTAGCCGCTGTCGTGCTGGGCGCCATTTTCGTGTATAGACACACTGCTCGCCGTCGCAAGACCCAAGCATTATTGACCGGCATTCTCTCCGCCTTGCTTAGCCTGGCAATTTTTATCCTGGCCTCGGTCCTGACCTCTCGCGCGACGCCAACGCAACCACCGCAGCCGATAGTGCCTCGTAACGTCGGGTGAGCGCTCTACGATAAGCTCTCACGACGTGCCGGCCGAATTCAGTCCAATCGCTTTTTGCACCGGCCGCAGGGCATCTATAACAAATCGAATGTGATCTTCGAGCGGTACACCCAACTCCTCCACACCGAGCCGGATATCATCTCGATTGACTGAACGCGCAAAAGCTTTGTCCTTCAGCTTCTTTTTCACGGAAGAAACTTCCAGATCGTCGAGACTCTTATTTGGTCGCACAAGTGCGCAAGCCACCAGAAATCCACAGAGTTCATCTGTGGCGAAGAGCGCGCGAGCCAGGTCAGTGTCGCGCGGCACGCCGGTATAGGTTGCGTGGCCCATGATCGCACGTATCATCCGATCAGAATAACCGCGACTGCAGAGTATATTGGCGCCCGCAAACGGGTGCTGGTCCGGACTGGGAAACATTTCGTAATCAAAATCATGCAGCAGTCCCACTAGTCCCCACTCATCGACATCATCGTCAGCCTCGCCGTAACGTTTAGCCGCCGCGCGCATTGCCGCCTCGACTGCCAGCGCATGCTTACGCAGGCTGTCACCCTTCGTGTATTCGCACAGCAATTCCCAGGCGTCGTCTCGATTAGGCATTGTCCTGAAAGCCGCCGCTTTGTGGAAAGCGCTAGCACAGATTCTCTAAGCTGTTTTCGTGGTGAACAAAACTAACATGGCTGAGTGAGGCAAACAAGACAAGAGTCGCGACGGCAACGTTTCCTGCAGGTACGATTAGTACCGGTGCAGTTAGGCTGTGGTGATACAGCTCGACTACAGAACCGAGGAGCGGTAGCGACCGGGTAGGTGTCGCGTCACTCACGCGTGGTGGAACACTGAGTTCCTGTTGATTGATTCTAGCGAGACTGGACCCGGTCGCGAACCGCTCCTCGGTTCTGTAGTCGACCGGCACACAGCGGGTTGTGCGAACTTGCACTGCACCTGTTTAAGACGTTCGCTCTCAGCCACCACTCGGCGCACGATAACCAGGGCGAGCCCGGATGGCTACATTCTTACGAGTGCTGTTGACCTTGATCTTTCGATATCCATTATCGCGGGCCTTGTTGGTAGGGTAATAGCCGATTGAATACTGCGTTCGCAGTTCGGCGGTGATGTTTGCGAAGGCGTCAGGAAGCGATTCCAGAGTATCGGCGCGCAATAAACGCCCCCCGGATTTGTCGGCAAGCGCTTTAAGGTAACTGTCTGCCGTGAAGTATAAGTGGTCGAGCAGCCTGCCGATTGAATCCTGGCCACGTCTTGAAGTGCTACCCGGTGTCGCGTCCGGTTCATTTCTTCGATCGGGCCAGGAGTCACGGGTATCCGTGCCGCCCGGTCGGCGACCGGCTGTGGGAGGCAGCCCTCGATCGCGATTTCGGTCACCTTCGCGGTCGCCCTCGCGGCGCCTGCGCATGATCTCCTCCGGCAGCGGTAGGCCAAAAGGTCCCGTCTTGTTCCGCGTGCTAGAAGTGGGAATCGGGCTGGGATCGTCGCTGGGGAACGTCGGCACGGTGGTCCCGGCTGGAGGTGTTCTAATGACGGCGATCGTGGGTAACGGCGGAACTTGATCCGACTGTTGCCGAGCTATACGTTCGGTGTCTTCACGGGTGTTGTATCGAATCGGGTAAACCAACACTCCTTCTTCATCCAGTACTCGCAACGTCCCATCGAAACTTGCCAAGTCGCTATGGTAATCGACGCCGTCGGTGAAAAGCACAATCGCCTTCCGTCCTTGAATTCGGCCCAGGGAAGAAAGCGCCAGCGCAAATGCATCGTAGAGCTTGGTGCCTTGCCCCGAACGAGTACGGTAGATTGCAACTTTAAGGTCACCCCGATCGTTGGTAAAATCGTTAAGCTCACGAACCTGGTCATCAAACGAGATCACTTTTACTCGATCCCTGCTTTGCAACTGCTCGACGAAAGCAACTGCCGCCCGCTGGATCAACCCGAGCTTCTCCTGCGTGCTCGCACTTGTGTCGAGCATCAAGACGACGTGAAATGGCACACTGATCATGGCAAAGAAGGCTATTTCCTGCGGAACACCATCTTCAGATATCGAAAAGTCGTTCTTCAGCAAATCGGGGATGTAGAGTCCGTTTCGATCGGTGGCGATGACGGGTACGGTCACGAGATCGGTCTCGATTTTGAGGGTTTCCACCTCTCGCTGATCCTCACGTGCCGGTGGTTCAGGTTTCTGTTGCCCGGGTTCTGGCCTTTGAGTCTTCTGGCTCTCACCTTGAACTTGCCCTGAGCGGCCAGCCTGGGCGTTGCTACCAACAGCAAGTGAAATACAGAGCAATGCAAGCATAGCGATGCGTGCTATTACAGCTAACATGAGTTCTTTACTTTGAATTTCGGTAAACATCTGATCGCGCTTTTCCAAACGGCCAGCTTGTGCACTACTGCCTACGTAGGGCACATCAAGAATAGTCCTTACCAGCCGGGGTGACAACGGTTGAACTCCCCGGAGGGTAGTCTCCTAATTTGCCGCGCCTCTGAATGAAGGCTGGCTACACCGCTTTTCTCCAGAAACAGTTTCCCGGCGGCGAGATTCGCGCACAGATCAACTTGCAAAACGGCGTTGAACCAGTCCCTGAACCAGCGACCATACTCCTGCTTGGCACCGGATTAGCTGGAGTGGCAGCGGGAGTAAGACGACGCCGACGTGCTTCGCGAGGAACGATCAAAGCGCACGATGCCTGAGGCTTCACGGTCCAGGTTATATAAGCCCTGCGCCACAGTCACAATGAGGGCGTTGCTGGATTCGGTCACCAGTAACGCCCCTTTTGCTTCTCCTTCCAAGCGGCAGAAAAACTCCTTCCTCTGTTTTAGCTGATTGCACTCTGAGTTCATGAGAGCGCAAGCCTACCTAATCCTATGTCTAGTCGTAATGCCTCTAAATACGCGACGCAGTCCGCGTTATCTAGAACGCTGCTTTGATGCCTGCGAGTTGATGAACTAAAATACTGGGTCACGGACCCTTCAACCGGATGAGATCACTTTTACTCGCAGTCCTTGCAGCTTACGTGGTTTCTGCAATCCATTCAGTGCTCGCCTTCGTCAACAAACGACGGGCGCTGCAGCGGGTGTCCGATTGGGCTATGGCGACCGGGTTCGTGCTTCATACGGCCGCCCTGGTTGCCGATTGGTTTGTAGACGGTCATTATCCGCTCTTCTATCTTCGTGAAACTCTCTCGTTTCTGGCTTGGACTTTGGTAGGGAGTTACGCCCTGGTGAGATACCGGTATGGCGCCCACGCGCTGGGTAGTCTTACGCTGCCTGCGGTTTCGCTTCTAGTCTTTCTGGCACTTCTAATTGGTTCGCCCGGTGGCACTCAGGAGCCTGGATTCTCCGGTACGTGGCTGTTTCCGGTTCACACAACTCTTCTGCTGTTTGCCTACGCTGCTTTCTTCGTGGTGTTCGTCGCTAGTGTGATGTACCTGCTCCAAGAGAGAGAGCTGAAACTTAAGACCTTCAGCGCGATCTTTCATCGCCTGCCATCGCTCATAACTCTCAACGAAATTGCCACGAGTGCCGCCGCCACTGGCCTGGCCCTATTGACGATCGGAATCGCGACCGGCATGCTTTGGTCGTCGTCACGGTACGGCCTTTTATGGCACAATGATCCTAAAGAGATCTTCGCCCTATTGACCTGGTTGCTCTATCTCTTGCTGATCATATATCGCTCAACTGCTCATTGGCGTGGCCGGAGTGCGGCCTGGTTGGGAGTCGCCGGATTTGTGCTCGTTTTATTCACCTTCTTTGGCGCACGATGGATGGGAGGCTATCACGTGTTCGGATGACTGAGTGTGATGCCTTGAACGAACAATGTCACCAAATAATTGAAGTACCTGTTCTAATCCATGTCAATAGTCCTGGTAGGAGTTAATCACAAGACCGCCCCCGTGGAGGTGCGCGAACTGCTGGCGTTCTCAGAAGAAGCTTGCGCCGAGGGCCTGCGTGCGCTCGTCGACGGCGAGGTGGTAAGCGAAGGATTGATTGTCTCGACTTGCAACCGAGTGGAAATACTGACCGCAACCACCAGCGGGCGAATTAAAGAAAGCCGCGAACGGATAACTAACTTCGTTAGTCAGTCGCGAAGTTTGCCTCACGATCTATTTCGAGACCATTCCTACAGCCATATCGACGACCAGGCCGTGCGCCACATTTTCCGTGTGGCCTCTTCTCTCGATTCAATGGTTGTTGGTGAGCCGCAGGTGCTGGGACAAGTGAGACAAGCGTATTCAGTTGCGCTTGAAGCGGGTACGGCCGGTCGCGTTCTCAATCGCCTAATACACCAGGCCTTTCGGGTAGCCAAGCGTGTGAGGACTGAGACGGGAATAGCTGCGAACGCCGTTTCTATCAGCTACATGGCAGTTGAACTTGGCAAGAAGATCTTTGGCTCACTCAAGGGGCAGTCAGTCCTCCTGGTCGGCGCCGGTGAGATGGCCGAACTCTCAGCTCGTCACCTCATCAATGCCGGAGTGTCGAGGGTGCTCATCGCGAACCGAACGGAAGAGTCGTCCGAACGTCTGGCGAAGGAGTTTGGCGGTGAGGCCGTGAACTTTGAACGACTCGCCGATTATCTTCCTGATGCAGACATAGTCGTCTGCTCCACGGGCGCGGGCGAATATGTAGTGACGGCAAACATGGCCCGCAAGGCGCTCAATCGCAGACGTAATCGTCCCGCGTTCTTCATAGATATCAGCGTGCCCAGAAATCTCGATCCCGCAATTGGTGACCTTCCCAATGCTTTCGTCTTCGACATCGACGATCTCGAGTCGGTGATCTCTTCAAATATCAGGGAGCGGGAGCGCGAAGCGGAGCGAGCGGAGTTAATCGTTGACTCCGAGGTGATGCAGTTCCAGCAGAGCTTGCGAGTAATGGAGATCGGACCTTCGCTTGGGGCGCTGCGCCAAAAGCTTCAGGACCTCGCTCGCTCTGAGATGATCCGACAACGCAATCGGCTGGGCCATTTAACGCCCGAACAGGAGAGCGCGATCGAGGCTCTGTTGCTTTCTACTGTCAATAAGATCTCTCATCCCCTGATTGACCGCATGCGACGCTCCTTCGACGGCGGCGACAACGAGAGCATTCAGGCTTGGCGTGAAGTATTCGACCTTGAAGATTGAACTTTGCAAAGCGCTCGCCCCACCGGAATACCTTCCGAATAGATGAAAAACTGTCTGGTAATCGGGTCGCGTGGTTCGCAGCTTGCGCTTCGGCAAGGAGAATGGGTCAGAGCCCGGCTAATGAGTCTCAGCCCGGAACTCACCGCTCGGATCGAAATCATCAAAACAACGGGAGACGTGAAAACTGAACCGCTTTCAGTTATCGGGGGCAAAGGAGTTTTTACCAAAGAGCTGGAAGACGCATTGCTCGACGGCCGAATAGATCTCGCAGTCCATTCACTAAAAGACCTACCCACGATCATTCCAAACAGACTCACTGTCGCAGCGATTTGCGAGCGTGAGGACGCGCGCGACGCTCTGGTGCTCAACGGAGTGCCCGGTCGAGTCGGCCTGTCCATTGCTAATTTGCCTGAGGGCGCTATTGTGGGCACATCAAGTCAGCGACGGCTGGCCCAGTTGAAACACTTGCGCCGAGATGTTGCGGTAAAAGAGTTGAGAGGCAACGTCGACACGAGACTGCGCAAACTGGATGAAGGGCAATATCACGCTTTGATTCTCGCCGCAGCCGGGCTTCGGCGCCTCAATCTGGAAAGCCGCATCAGCGCGGCAATCCCTGTCGACGAAATGTTGCCCGCCGTCGGACAAGGAGCGCTGGCCGTTGAGACTCGAAGGAATGACCAGTTCACGATTGACCTTGTAAGCACGCTCAATCACGAAGCAACCCGGCTCGCGTGTACCTCCGAGCGGGCCTTTCTGCGCGCTCTCGGCGGTGGCTGCCAGTTGCCTATTGCCGGTTATGCTGTTGTCTCCGACAACGAACTTCAGTTGGAGGGGCTGGTCGCAGATCCGCATGGCAAGGAGATTGTAAGAGACAGGGTAGTGGGCCCAACGGCGGACGCGGAAGAGCTGGGCTCACGATTGGCGCATCAATTGTTGAAGCGGGGCGGGGATAGGTTGTTAGCCGAGAGCAAGCCGTCCTTTCTCGCGAGGCCGACAGAGTGGCATTGAACGACCAGGATTCTCGTAATGGCCGCTAGCAAGACACCCCAGACGAATCAGTGGGCCAGCACTAAACCACTTGCCGGTCGCACCGTGGTTGTCACACGAGCGCGGGCGCAAGCGGATGAGTTTGTGGCCGAGTTGGAACAGTTTGGCGCGCGGGTGATCGCCTGTCCCACAATCGAAATTGATGAACCTGAGAGTTTTGAGCGTCTGGATGAGGCAATCAGCCATCTGTATGGCTATGACTGGCTGGTATTCACCAGCGTAAACGGAGTTAACCATTTCCTCAGACGCTTCAAAGCGAGCGGACATGAGGTTAGCGAAATCGATGACCTAAGAGTGTGTGCCATCGGTGACGCCACTGCGGAAAGATTGCGAGAGGGGCAACTCCACGTCGATGTCATCCCGCACGAATTCAAAGCGGAAGGGGTTTTTGAGGCACTTACCCAATTCGTTGGCGGACAGGAAGCGCTGAACGGCTTGAATTTCCTGATTCCGCGTGCGGCAGTAGCGCGGGACTTTTTGCCGAAAGCCTTGGAATGGGCGGGAGCCCGCGTTGATGTCGTTCCGGCGTATCGCACGATACTTCCGAATTATCTGGACCGCGGCCGAATTTCTGCAATGCTCGCTGGAGGCGCAGACTGCATTGCGTTTACCAGTTCCTCGACCGTCCGAAATCTCGCTCAACTCTTTGACACGCAGGATTTGAGTATGGTCCTTGAAGAAGTCGCCGTCGCTTGCATCGGGGACGTGACTGCCCAGACTGCCGCGGAACACGGATTACACACTGAAATCCAGCCCGCGCAATTCACCATTCCTGAGTTAGCCCGCGCAATTGCTGAGTATTTTGAGACACAGTAAGGACTTTGCTACTGGTTCATCGCGTCAGCGAAGGGAAGATACACAGGTCTAGCAGGGCTGAGGAGCGGAAGCGGTTCGCGGAATATTTCCGTGGGGCGAAATATTATGAGTGGGATGACGTAAAGGAGCCGATCATCCGGGTCTCGCAGGATGGCAGTATAGCTCGGGTGATCACCCGCGTCGGGGTGCGGCGCTTGCAAAAGGAGGCAACGGGGGGAGAGCGGGAGCAGAAGTTCATTTATGCAGGAATCATGACGTACGAGAAGAAGGATGGGAAGTGGGTGCGGTTGGCGAACGTATCTACGTTCGAGCCGATGAAGTAGGGGTTTCCGTGCGTATGGGTGCCTTCACTGCCAGAACTTACGATCTTAGCCGAGGAGAAATCCCATCAATAGTCGCGCGTGTACTGTTACATTCCTGAATTATGTGTTTAGCGTTCTGCGAAACTTCTGGCCGCGAGCCGTTCTTACCGAACACCCATCAGGACTTGGCAATTATTAACGACCCTCCCGAATGGCCGCAGTGGGGCGGGCCTACCAGAGACTTCAAATCTGTTTCGAAAAAGCTCGCTAACCACGGCTTGGACTGTTCCCACCCTTATCGGATCCACGCTCTACGTACGGGACCATAAGAGGGCTATGGCCCTTCAACTGGGTCAGTGATCTACATCGATGTCAATAGTTGCTGACCAGCTATTCGAATGGTTCTGGGTGGGACTAGAGGCCCCGAACTAAACTGGCTGACGGCGGATCAGTGGTTCGGTCTTGGAAGGTCTTTCATATTCCTCCCCTGGAGCGCGGGCATCCTGCCCGCCGAGCGTGCGCCAGCACGCCCAGAATGTTTGCTTCCATTCAACATTGACTCTATCCGTCGCGCCTGCGGCACTCATGCGGGCAAGATGCCCGCGCTCCACTTGTTTAGCCGACAAATGGCACCTACTGGAGCCTTGTACGCAACGCGTGCCGGTGCTATTCATCGACTGCATGTCGGTGCTTCTTTTTTTTATTGATGGTCTAGGAATCGGTTCGCGTGGGATTACTAATCCTTTTGACGGACTCCAAGACGCGGCGCCGCTGGCCGTGTTCAAGAATGAAGCGCCGGTCACGCTCGATGGAGTTCTGGCACCGACGGATGCCTGCCTGGGGGTTGAAGGCCGTCCGCAAAGCGCCTCGGGCCAGACGACTATCCTCACCGGTATCAATGCCCCGGCGCTGCTTGGCTATCACAAGCAGGGGTTTCCCAACAAGGCTTTGTTGGAAATCATCCGCGAGCATTCGCTCTTCTTGAAACTCAAGCACGCCGGCGTTGCCCCAATCACTTTCGCCAACGCTTATACCAGGCGCTTTTTCGAGGACCGGCCTCGCTGGGTCTCCGCAACGACCGCTGCGGTGGAAGCTGCGGAGCTACCGTTCCGGACGATAGACGACGTGCGGAACGGGCGAGCCGTCTATCAGGACTTCACAAACAGGTTACTCGTTGAGCGTGGGGAAAACGTCAGCCTGCGAACGGCAAACGAAGCGGCGGAGGTACTCGCCAAAATAGCGGGTGAGAATCGCTTTACTCTCTATGAGTATTTCATTACCGACAAGATCGGGCATGCCCAGGACATGGAGGCGGCCAGAACTGTTTTGCAAGACCTGGCCCTGCTCATCCGGCAATTGCTGGCCCGTGTTGATTTGGCGCATACATCCGTTATACTCACTAGCGATCACGGAAACATCGAAGACTTATCCTCGCGCAACCACACGCTGAATGAAGTGCCTACCATAGTCTGGGGCGCGAACCGTGATTCCATCGCCAGTCGAATAAAGAGTCTCGCTGATATCACACCCGCGATCGTCGAGAGTTTGACGGAGAAAGCAACAGCTTGAGGATGACTTCGAGACAACCTGCTCCGCCAGCTGAATCACACGCCGCAGCTAAGCTTAAAAACAATCCCCGCGAGATCTTCGGTTGGAAGATGTACGACTGGGCCAACTCTGCTTTCTCCACAACAGTAGTCGGAGCCTTGCTTAGTCCTTACCTTACCCGGCTGGCTCAGGAGGCGGTGGGCAAAAATGGGACGGTGCTGGAC
>JAIVJP010000299.1 GCA_020199975.1 Acidobacteriota bacterium | reverse complement strand
AACCAACACTAAACTCGTCGGAGAAAGGCTCCGGAGCAAGTCCAGTGATCCCTTTCGTCTTACTCAGGCGTGAGTTAGCCACCAACTTCATCACGCCAAATTGCCTCTGATCCCGGAAAACCAGCCTGCGCTCGTCATCAAGATGGAAAACTGCGTGGGCATGGGGCGGAAGCAAGTCGTCCGGAGTCAGCATCAAAAACTTGCCGGTCATTCGCAGATGGACCGCCAGTACCTTGCCGGAATCAAGTTCAATTAGAATGAATTTGCCGCGGCGGCCCACTCCTGAGATGCGCGAGCCTTTCAACTTGCCATTAAAGACTGAAGGCGAGGTGGGTGAGATTAATTTTGACAGCCGTATCTCAGTGGCGACGATTTGCCGTCCCAGCACAGCACGACGCAACGCGCGAACGACGTGTTCGACTTCCGGCAGTTCCGGCATTCGCTTTCGTCTCGTTTAGAGCCGGTTCTTAAGTCACACCTGACAACGAGTCATTTCCTGATCAAGTTGACGACGGGCTGTTGCGCTTAGACCTTTCCCATCAGGACCAGGATCAACACGATGATCAAAATCAGACCGAGGGCCCCACTCGGTCGGTATCCCCAGCTTCTGCTGTGTGGCCATGTCGGTATCGCGCCCAACAGCAGCAGAATCAGGATAATTAAAAGTATCGTTCCCATTCCTCACTACCTCCCTAACTGAGTTTCGTTTGTGTTTCGAACTACAAACGGGCTGAACAGGGATGGGGAAAGGTAATTGTGTTTGGCGTGCGAGTCAAACTAGTGTGCAACCTTCTGCCCTTCATCGAGAAAAAGATTCACCTGATTTATTGATGTGGCTTCGGCGTAGATACGCAGCACTGGTTCAGTGCCTGACTGTCGAAACAGCAGCCATGATTCGTCCTCGAAAACAAGCTTTACACCGTCGATAGTCTGAACGTCCCGCACTTTGCGTCCTGCAAACCCTGAGGGTGGTTGGGAGGCCAGACCCTTAACCAGTTTCTTCCCTCGCTCCACCTCGATCTGCAAATCACGGCGCCCAAAGTGAAACTCACCAAACTCCAGGTGCAACTCGCGCAGCATCTCTGAAGGTGTCTTGCCAGCGGCGATAATGGCTTCCAAAAAGAGCAGGGAATTGAGTAGGCCGTCACGTTCGGGAATGTGGCCCTTGACTCCGATGCCTCCTGATTCCTCGGCCCCCAGCAAAATGTCTTCTTTGAGCATCAAGTCGGCAATGTACTTGAAGCCGATTGCCGTTTCGTGGATCTTGAGATTGTGCGCGGCTGCGATTCTTCCCAGTAGTACTGACTGCGAGAAGGTTCTGACAACACCGCCAGTCATCTTTCGATTGCGAGCCAGGTGGAGCAGGACGAGGGGCACGACGTCGTGCATGGTCATCGTCTCACCCCTCTCGTTAACCGCTCCCACGCGATCGGCGTCACCGTCGGTGGCTAACCCCACGAGAGCCTTGGTCTCGACCACGCGCTTTTTTAGTGGACTGAGGTTGCTATCTATCGGTTCGGGATTCACTCCTCCAAACAGTGGATCACGATCGCCGCGAATCGTTTCGACCTTCAAAGCTCCCCCGGCCAGCAAACTCTCAACCCACCGACCGCCAGAGCCGTGCATGGGATCTACAACGATGGTTTGCTGTGACCTCCGCAGGCGATCAAGGTCTATGTAGGAAGCGATCTGTTCGCGGTAACTCTCTATCGCCGGTTCAAGCAGTTCGCGCCCATCAGACGAAACGGCGCTGCGTTTGGCCGGGTTAGCATCAACCAGGGCTTCCACTGCCGCTGTCGTGTCCGAGGCAGCGCTTCCGCCCCAGGGGGCCTTGATCTTGAAACCGTTAAAGTCGGGGGGATTGTGCGACGCTGTGAGCATGATGCCACCGCTGGCCCTTAGTTCCTTGACCGCCCATGAGATCAGTGGCGTTGGCGCGGCTTCTTGAAAAAGCGCGATCCGAAATCCATTTCCTAGCATCACCTCGGCGGCCCGTCGCGCGAAGTGCTCAGACAGGAAACGCCGGTCGTAGCCTACGACCACCAGCGTGGGAGCCCCACCGGTTGCCTTGCTGATAACACCTCGGACCTGCGAACTTTCAACTTCGTCGAAGCTTGCCTGGCCGACGGCGACGAGATGACTGGGCAGCGATTCCTCTTTAGTTGTCGCGAGATAGTCAGCATAGGCCTGGGCCACTCGTTCCAGGTTCGCAAAGGTAAACTCGCGGGCAATAATCGCTCGCCATCCGTCGGTGCCGAACTTGATTGGCACGAGCGCTCCGCTCACAGCTCCACGCCTCCCGTAATCGTGTAGTCAGTCACTGACGTCTTGTCTCCCAAGACCGATCTCGGTCCAACTACAGCCGACCGCCCGACGTGACAACCGCGCCCTACAATGGCATTCGAAACTTTTGCCGCAGTGCCTATGCGCGTATGAGGCCAGATAACTGAGTTCTCAACTTGGGCGCGCTCCTCAACGAAGCAGCCCTGCCCGAGAACCGAGTTGATTATTCGGGCACCTGGCTTGATCTGGCAGTCGTCGCCGATGATCGAAAGCTCATCGATCTCAGCAACGGTCGCTGAATCAAACGATCCGCGGCGTTCCTTGATATGGATCCGGCCGACGCGATTAGACAGCAAGTCCTGATGGGCCTGAAGATAACGTTCCGGTGTGCCGATATCTATCCAGTAAGTGCGCGGCGGCACGTGCGCATAAAAAGTTTCTTTCCGTTCTAGCAGATCGGGGAATAGACCGTATTCAAATGAATAATTCTCGCCCGCAGGAATAAAATCGAGCACTCGGGGTTCGAGAATATATGTGCCTGCGTTGATGGTGTTGCAGGTAATCTCATCTTCCTTGGGCTTTTCAAGAAAGCGATGAATGCGCCCGTCGGTTTCTGTATCTACCAGACCATAGGCTCTAGGGTTCTCGACAGGCTGCAATACAATCGTCGCGGCGGCTTTTCTTCTGTTGTGCTCGCGAATGACGGCCTTCAAATCTAGGTCTGTTAGTATGTCGCCGTTGAAGACCACGGTGGGCTCGCGAATGACGTCTTCGGCGAACTTATAAGCGCCTGCTGTGCCCATCGGCTGCGGCTCCACAGTGTACTTAAGCTTCACACCGTAGTCGGAGCCATCGCCAAGCAAGTGCTCAATCTTGTTAGGTTGGTAAGACAACGAAAGCGTTATATCCGTTATGCCGGCGCGGCGGAGAGTGTCGATCTGATAAAGCAAAAAGGGGCGGTTGCATATCGGTACGATTGGTTTGGGAGTGTAGACGGTCAGCGGACGCAGGCGTGTGCCTTTACCGCCAGCCAGAATTAGAGCTTGCATGTTTGAATTACCGGACTGATCGAGGTTTGAATAGCGGATGAGAGTCTAGCATTCCATTGTGCGGCGGATCAATTGACCACCCAGTTGCAGAGAATAGTGCGATTTGGCCGGACGCCTTGATACGGCTCTTCGTCTCGGTGACACTTGAGCGAGGCTTCGATCGAATATAAACGATCAACGAAACAACACGAAGCAACACGAAATTCTCAGTAGGTGTGATGGCACTCTGCTACGGAACCGCGAGCGGGTAGCGACCGGGACCTACATTCAACACTGCTCATGTTCTGATGCTAAGGATCCAACCCAAAATGCGGGTTGAATCCAGGATCCGGTCTACCCGCTCGCGGTTCCGCAGTAGACCGGCACAACAAAACTTCATCGGGCGATTTTGAAACTGCACCGGGCAGACAACCGGGGAGATTAGGTTGTTTGCACCCCACTGGGTAAACTATTAAGGCGCTCTAGATCTTTACGGGCAGTACTTTTTGCCATTCATCAGTTACTTTTTTAGCGGAGTTGCAATGTCCGGAATCAGAGAAGCGGTAATAATAGCGGCAGTCCGAACGCCAGTCGGCAAATTTCAAGGGTCATTAAAAGCTCTCAGCGCGACTGATCTCGGGGCAATAGTCGTGCGCGAAAGTGTCAAGCGTGCGGGGGTCGAACCAGCAGAAGTCGATGAAGTGATCATGGGATGTGTAATCCAGGCTGGTCTGGGCCAGAACCCCGCCCGCCAGGCGGCCTTACGCGCAGGACTGCTGCCCGCGGTTTCTGCAGTCACTATTAACAAAGTCTGCGGGTCTGGTCTCAAGTCCGTGATGATGGCTGCCCAGGGAATACGGTTGGGTGACACCGATCTGGTTGTGGCCGGCGGCATGGAGTCGATGAGCAATGCGCCTTATCTGCTTCCGAATGCCCGGGAAGGATATCGGCTGGGAAATGGCGTGCTCGTAGATGCAATGATCAACGACGGATTATGGTGCTCCTTTGATAATCAGCATATGGGATGCACCGGCGAAGTGGTGGCCGAAGGGTTCACCGTTAGCCGAGCGGAACAGGATGCCTACGCTTTGAAGTCGCATCAAAAAGCGGCCGCGGCAATCAAGGCGGGAAAATTCAAGGACGAAATCGTCCCGGTGGAGATTCCGCAAAAGAAAGGGCCACCAAGAATCTTCGACAGGGACGAAACAGTGCGGGAAGATACTTCGCTCGAAGCCCTGGGAGGGCTTAAGCCTGCTTTCAGGGAAGGTGGCACAGTTACCGCTGGGAATGCGCCCGGTGTTAATGATGGGGCTTCCGCACTGGTGGTCACTTCGCTTGAGCGGGCCCGAAGTTTAGGCATCGAACCCATGGCCCGTATCGTGGCCCAGGCAACATCTGGGATTGAGCCTGAACTGGTAATGATGGCGCCCGTCGAGGCTATGAGACGAGTTCTCAAGAAAGCCGGATGGACGTTCGCTGACACTGATCTGATCGAGTTGAACGAAGCCTTTGCGGTGCAGGCTGTGGCGATCATTAAAGAGTTGGACCTTGACCCCGAGCGTGTGAATGTCAATGGCGGAGCCGTCGCGCTGGGGCATGCGATCGGACAATCCGGGTCGCGCTTGCTTTCGACCATGCTTTACGAGATGAAGCGTCGCGATGCGCATCGTGGAGTGGTTGCGCTTTGCCTGGGGGGAGGCAATGCCGTGGCTCTAGCGGTCGAGCGATAGTAGGATTAGAACGTCAGGAAATAATGACAGCAACAAGTCACAATAAGTTGATCCCGCCATCAGCGCCGCCAGATTGGCGAAGTTGGTCAATCCGGAGTTTAAGCGAGTGAGTGAAGTCATTGGGGTAGTTGGCGCCGGAACAATGGGCAACGGTATCGCCCAGGTTGTCGCGCGCGCCGGTTATCGCGTAGTCATGCGTGATGTGAAGGACGAATTCCTTGAACGCGGCCTCGCGGCAATCGAAAAGAGCTTGCAGCGGGATGTTGAGAAGGAGCGCTTAGCTGCTGATGAGAAGGACGTGACCCGTGGCCGCATTCAGGCGACGACCTCTCTTGAGCCACTGCGCGACGCGTCGATCGTGATCGAAGCCGCAACGGAAAACTTGGAAGTCAAAACCGAGATTTTCAAATCGCTCGACCAAATCACGCCTCGCGAAACGATCCTGGCCTCGAACACTTCGTCGATCTCGATAACTAAGCTGGGCGCTGCGACGAGTAGAGCTGACAGAGTCATTGGCATGCACTTTATGAATCCTGCGTCTGTGATGAAGCTGGTAGAGGTTATCCGCGGCATAGCTACGTCGGACGAGACCTATGAGAAAGTGCGCGCGCTAACTGAGAAGTTGGGCAAGACCGCTCTAGACTGTCAGGACTCTCCGGGGTTCGTTTCGAACCGCGTTCTCATGCCCATGATTAACGAGGCCATCTTTACTCTTTACGAGGGAGTGGCGACGCGCGAGAGTATTGACGGTATTATGAAGCTGGGCATGAATCATCCGATGGGGCCGTTGACGCTGGCGGATTTCATTGGCCTGGATGTTTGCCTGGCTATCATGAACGTAATGCATGAAGGGTTTGGTGATCCAAAATATCGCCCGTGTCCTTTGCTAAGACGTTATGTCGACGCGGGGTGGCTGGGGAGAAAAACCGGACGCGGGTTTTACGAATACTAACAGCAGGTGTCGGCTATCGGGTTCCGAGTGTCGGGAGAGAAAGACAATTGTTGGGCGGTCGTTTGCTATAACCACTTGAAATGTCGCCAGTAGCTCATTATTGCCAGAAATGCCTGGCGGCAAATCCGCTGGGTCAGGATTATTGTGCGCGTTGCGGAACGCGGCTCATGATTATCATCGAGCCTCCCGCATCTCGTTACGAGTTTGCCGAATCAAGCGCTTCCAGCGAGGAGCACTTGCTGGAGCGAATCTCAGCGTTGGAGAACAGACTGGGTCGATTGACTGAGCGACTGGAGCGAGGTCTGGATCTCCTCCTGCGGCAGGCGCAAAACTCCTATTTCGATCGTGCTTTGGTGAAAGCGCTGATTGGCCTACTCACGGAAGATGGAATTGTCGAGGGCTCAAGGCTGGAGAAGCTTTGGAACGCACGCTGTCAGAAGGAGGCCGAAGAGCAGGAAGAGAGCGCACGTCGCGACGAGTTGAGGATAAAGATCCTTGCGTTTTATAAAGGTTCCGAACGGGACAATTTCGAACAGTTTGTTAATGAAGGTTTCCTCCTGATTGAGGATCACCAAGTAGGTCGCGGTATTAGATCGCTGCAACGCGCTGTGGGGCTGGCTGGGGGCAATACCCCCTTGCTTTCTTTTGTGGGGGAGCATTTTTTCCGCACTGGCAAATCGCGGCTCGCTCAAAGCTATCTGGCGCGCGCATACGAGTTTGCACCAGGGGACATGCGCGTTTCGCTATTGCTCGGCTTGACTTGTGCCGATGAAGGCGACACCGAACGTGCTAAGGAACTGCTGAACAAGGCGACGCAGCGGGGAGCCTCGTCTTTCGCGGCCCACTACGGACTCGGTCGCCTCTTCATCGCAGAAGAGAACTGGCGCAAGGCGCTACGGGAGTTTAAACGCGCCTTAGCGAGCAAGCCTTCACCTGAAGCACATTACGCACTCGGCTGTCTCTATTATCAGTTAGCACGCGATTCGCTGGCGGCGCGTCACTTACGAAAGGCAACGGAGCTTGACGCCGATTATGGTGAGGCCTTCTATGTCTTGGGCTTGATTTACAGACGATCGGGTCAGGAGAAGTTGGCCCAGAGATCCTTTGAAAAAGCTGAGACTGTAGATCTTGCTCGTCAGCCGAAACGGGCCGGTAGAAAACGAGCTGGCGGAGGAAAGCCCGTAGTTTTTCCCTTTTTTCAGGGGGTCGAACGGGATGCCGGCGGGCTGGTCACCGGCGGCAATGAGCGACTGGCGAAGGCGCTGCGACAGGACGCATTAGACACCTTCGTCACCGTAGATGTCAAAAGCAGTTAGCTTTAGCCGCGTTGACGCCTCAAATCTCAAGGTTATAATAAAACTTTTGTGCACTAGCTGCTTGAAAACGATATTTTTCACAGAGTAGCGCGTCATGCGGGTTGAGCTTGCAAGGCTGGACAATAAGGTGGGCAAATTTAACCACCAATACGCAGCCGGAGAATTGGTTCTTGATGATGAGAGGGTAGTACTGGCACGAGCTGCAAGAGTTTCGGGGCGCGTTAGTCGCACCGAACACAAGGTCGTTGTGGAGGGCGAGTTTTCCGCCATCGCCGAGGTAGAATGCGACCGCTGTTTGAAACCCGTGGAGTTGCCGATGCGCAGTGACTTCCGATTGGAATACGTAACTGCGGAGACCTACAAGTCGCTTGAGGTTGCTGAGCTTGCGCAAGAAGATTTGGCGCTTTCGATCTTTGACGGCGAGTTTATTGACGTAGACGACATACTA
>JAIVJP010000513.1 GCA_020199975.1 Acidobacteriota bacterium | reverse complement strand
CACGGCGACAGAGCAGCGAATGTTCGAATGGACGCGGGCGTGGTTACGTCTGAGAGCAGAGCATTCATCCCTGCGACAAGGACGTTTGATCGACCTTTTTTATGATAACGATGTTTACGTATTCGCGCGGCAGCACCTAAACGAAACCGTGATTATTGCGATCAATCGCGCGGCGCAGGAGAAGAAGATCGCTATGCCAGCAGGGGCAATTGGCTTAAGAGACAATTCGCAAGCGGTGGGAACAATTGGAAGCATCGAAACAGCGACTTTTGCCAATGGAACCGCGACTTTGACTCTGCCACCCAGGACGGCAAGTGCGTACGTTGTACGGTGAGGCTGATTTCATGGAAGGCCGGGTTTTCACCCCGTTAGGGGTGAGATGTCTATAGCGACGGAACCCTCGACCACCCTCCGGCTCCGTTCGGAGGAGCGGAGAGTATCTCTTGAAGCTTACCGTCTAGTTGCGATCCGCTCCTCCTAACGGAGTTGGGGAGGAGTTGCGTTCGAATCTATAGACACCTCACTCCTACGGAGTGAAAACCCTGGCAATCGATAACAAATTGGCGAACGCCCTTGGGGTAAACACCTAAACTAAATGAACTTTCCCAGATCGAGCGGCATTCTGCTTCACCCGACATCGTTGCCTGGGCCGTTTGGCATTGGTGACCTTGGTCGGCAGGCCTATGCCTTCGCCGGTTTTCTGGTCGCCAGTGGACAAAGCCTGTGGCAAGTGCTTCCGCTCGGACCAACGGGTTATGGAGATTCACCTTACGCTTGCTACTCAGCTTTTGCCGGCAACACTCTCCTGATAAGTCCGGAAAAACTTGTCGAAGACAAGCTCCTGGTTCAAGAGGATTTGACGGGAACAGCAACCGGCCCCCAGGAATGCGTGGATTTCGAAGCCGTTCATAAGTTCAAGGATTCAATACTGGGCAAGGCGTTTGCACGTTTTACCCAAAACGCTGATTCAAGGCTTCGCACCGCGTTTGAAGAATTTCGCCGGCGCAACCTCTCATGGCTCGACGACTACGCGTTGTTTCGAGCTCTCAAAGATGCACATGGTGGCGTGGCCTGGAATGAATGGGACGCCTCATATGTTCGCCGCGAACCGGCAGCACTCGCGAGGGCCGCCGAGAAGCTCCGCGATCAGATTGAAGCACAGAAGTTCTACCAGTTTCTTTTCTTCAGACAGTGGTTTGCGCTTAAGTCATACTGCAACGAACGTGGAATCAGGTTTGTGGGCGACATTCCCATTTTCGTGGCCCAGGACTCGGCGGACGTCTGGACCAACCCAGACCAGTTCAAGTTAAACAAGAACGGGACTCCGATTGTGGTTGCCGGCGTTCCTCCTGACTACTTCAGCGCCACGGGACAGCTTTGGGGCAATCCCTTGTACAACTGGGACCACATGCTCGCTGACGGATTCAAGTGGTGGATCAGGCGAGCAGAGTCGACCTTGAAGGTTGTCGACATCGTGCGGGTGGATCACTTTCGTGGGTTTGCCGCTTGTTGGGAGATTCCGGCCGGCGACAAGACGGCGGAGCGTGGGCGCTGGGTGAAAGCGCCCGGGAGAGAACTATTCGCAGCAATTCGCGCGGCGCTGGGCGAGCTGCCGATTATCGCTGAAGACCTGGGCGTAATAACCCCGGACGTCGTAGCCCTGCGGGACGGATTTGGTTTTCCGGGAATGCGCATTCTGCAGTTTGCTTTTGGCGGCGACCCTAAGAATATCGATCTGCCGCATAACTACGAACGCAATGTTGTGGCCTACACCGGCACTCACGACAACGATACGACGGTTGGTTGGTTTAGCAGTGTGCCTGGGGAAGGCTCCACCAGAACGGCTGAGCAGATCGAGCGGGAGCGAACTTTTTGCCTTAACTATTTGAATACCACGGGCAAGGAAATCCATTGGGACTTCATTCGCGGAGTGATGGCGTCGGTGGCGAATACCTCTGTGGTTCCCTTGCAGGATCTGCTGGGACAGGGAACAGAAG
>JAIVJP010000240.1 GCA_020199975.1 Acidobacteriota bacterium | reverse complement strand
AGCGAGGTTCAATGATCATCATTATCAACTGTCCTTTTTGGGTATGGCGCCCCCTTTTTATCGAGGCTATCTGTGGAAACGAGTGGTTCGTTGCCGTCCACTTTGCCAACGTCATCAGGTTGAGCGTGAACGATCTTTTCATCTGTTACACCTCCCCCGCTGATGATCCAAATCTCGCGCGTTTCAGTGGTAATAACAGTTTTCTTTTTCATCTGCTTCGCCGGTTCCTCATCGTCGTAACGTGCCTAATCACGAGCACGTTGCCCGGGGAGACAGCTCGACCGAATTTTCATTGCCTTGACCTCCGTCGTTGGCTAAAATGAGTTCGTCATCTCGCTTTAAGCCGAATCTTGCCCGCGCGCCGTCTGAATTACTCCCAAAGCGCCCGGGATGTCCTTAACGTCCGTCTAAAAATTTTCTAAAGAGTTTTCTAAAGGAGCTATGCGCAACACGGATAAGCACTTCTACGAATTCGGACCCTTCCGTCTCGATGCGCAAAAACGTCGTTTGCTACGAAACGGTGACCTCGTACCCCTGTCGCCCAAGGCCCTGGAAGCGTTAACCGTGTTTGTGCAACACCCGAACGAGATGCTGGAGCGTGAGGCGTTAATGCAGGCGGTCTGGGCTGACACCTTCGTTGAGGATGCCAATCTTACGGTCGCCGTTTCCCAGTTGCGCAAGGCCCTTGGGCAGAGCGGTGAGGCGGCTGAGTATATTGAAACCGTGCCCCGGGTTGGCTATCGCTTCGTGGCTGAAGTGCGCGAGGTTCATGAGCAGCCCACGCCCCTGGTCATCGAAAAGCGCTCGCTTTCGCACACAGTGATCGAAGAAGATTTGGTGCATGACACTCCGCAGACGGAGGAAGAATCACAGTCAATCCTGGTTCGACCGGTCGGAAAGCGCCTGCCTTTCACAATGAGCCGTGCCGCCACTGCTACTTTGGTCGGTGTGGCTTCAATACTTGCTGTTGCTTTGGGCGCGGGTTCTTATTTTGGAAACAGTGGGCCCACCCCTTCCTCCGAGGCGGCAGCCATTAGTTCGCTTAGATCGATTGCCGTGTTGCCCCCAAAATCGCTGAGCGGGGAGTCTGATGAGTCGCTGAGTCTGGGCATGGCCGACGCATTGATTACCAGGTTGGGGAGCGTCGGTAAACTTCCGGTGCGGCCGACAAGTGCTGTTCTTCGTTACCTCGACAGTAACCAGGATCCGGTAAACATTGGTCGAGCCCTCGGGGTGGATGCCGTGCTCGACGGAACTTTGCACTATTTGCAGGTCTTTCTCCCGACGATAAAGCACAGTTAACCAAGCGGCTGACAGCAAATCCAGAGGCATACTCACTCTACCTGAAAGGCAACTACTTCTGGAACAAGCGCGCTGGCGAGGCTCTCAAGAGTCTTGAATACTTCCGCCGGGCCATCGAACTCGATCCTAACTTCGCGCAAGCTTATGCCGCGCTCGCCGCAGTCACCTCGACCACGGGAAATCCCTCACCAGAAGCACAGGCCTTGATCGAGAAGGCCCTGCAACTGGACAGAACTCTGGCTGACGCCCATGCAACGTACGGCTTCATTCACATGTTTCAACATTGGGATTGGACGGCAGCTGAGAAAGAACTCGATCTAGCGATTGAGCTGGATCCAAATTCTGTGACGGCCCACCACTGGAAAGGCGTTTACCTGTCGCTGCGCGGAAAATTGGATGAAGCAAAGACGGAAATACATCGCGCCCTGGAATTGGATCCGCTTTCGCTAATAGTCATGGCCGACCTTGGCCAGCTTCACTACTTCGCGCACGAATACGATCAAGCCGTATACTATTGCAACCGCGCACTGGCTCTGGATACTCACTTCAGTGTAGCTCATGAGTATCTTTTTGACATCTATCGCATGAAAGGAATGGACCAGGAAGCCGTAAATGCGTGGATCAAGAGAAGGCACGCGGATCACGAAGTGCAAGCCATCGAGCGAGTAAGGCGCTTATTCGCCCGCTCGGGTCTGCGGGGGATCGTTACCGACGAACTGGACAGTGGAATGAAAAGCAGAGGACCAAGTCCAGCAATCGTAATGGGACGCTATCAAGTCCTCCTCGGCAACAACGAAGAGGGTATCCGTTGGCTTCAACGCGCTTTTGAAGAACCAAAAACGCACTGGAATCCATATTTGAATGTGGATCCAGTTTATGACGAAGTCCGCAACGACCCGCATTTCAAGGAACTCCTCCATCGCATGAATCTGCCCTAATCACAAGTATGGTTAACATCTTGCGGTAACCGGCTGCAGCATTGCAATTTGGGTTTGTATATCAGCTTCGGTAGCCTGAGGAGTTTGGATCTTTCTTATCACCGAAGTACTTTGATTCGCGTTTGCTTCGAACCACAAAAGGCGCGTCCGAAACTAGCGGAACGCGCCCTTCGGGTCGAAGCCAATTTTCTCTAGGTTAGTTTGGCATCAAGACAGTATTAACCACGTGAATCACACCGTTGGACTGATAGACATCGGCGATTGAAACCGTCGAGGTCCCACCTTTTTCGTCTCTGAGCATCAAGTTAGTGCCGCTCATCCACGCCGACAGGCTGCCACCGCTGACAGTCTTGAACTGCGCCGTGCCGCCACCGGCCTTGATGCGCTTAGCAATCGCCTTGGAGTCGAACTTTCCGGCGAGAACGTGATAGGTCAGGATCTTTGTCAACATGGCCTTGTTTTCAGGCTTGACCAAAGTTTCGACAGTGCCAGCGGGTAACTTGTCAAAGGCGGCATTGGTCGGCGCAAAGACGGTGAATGGTCCTTTGCTTTTCAGCGTCTCAACCAGCCCCGCAGCTTTCACAGCGGCCACCAGAGTTGTGTGGTCTGCCGAATTCACGGCGTTGTCTACGATGTCCCTGGACCTCAACATCGCCGCGCCACCGACCATCGGATTTGTGTCTTTCATCTGTGCGAATGCGTTTTGATTTGCGAATGCTGCTACTGCGAGCAGCAGCATCAGAGATAATTTCTTCACTGCTTCCATCCTTTTTCTGAAGAAGATTTTTGGAACTGCAAACGATATACGGAAGCCTTAGGAGGACCGGATTGGGTTGGCAAAAAAATAAATCCAGGCAGACTGCGGCCGCTTCAGGTGAGGGCGTGGCAGTGATTTAAGAGGCAGCGAGGAAAAGCTATATATTTTCTCTCAATTGAGTTTACAGTCGTTTTTCGTGGAAGTCACGAAACTCAAAGCGCTTTTCTCTCATTAATGAAACCCAGCGAATTCTGTACACACGC